>JAIOPW010000006.1 GCA_021413665.1 Rhodocyclales bacterium
TCCTTCTTCGGCTCGCCGCCCTTGTTCCAGCCGCGCAGTTCGTAGTACTCCGGCACCATCTTGTCGATGCCGCTGACCAGGCCCTTGGCCGGCCCGCTCTGCGCCGGCTCGGTCTTGAGTCGAGTCGGCAGATCGTCGTCCTTGGCGGTAAAGCCGGCGGCATTATTGAACAGGCGCTCCATGTTCCAGATGCGCTCGCCGAGTTCGGCCAGACGCTCGACCGTCCAGCCACCGTCGCAGGCCGCATCGATCTGCGGCGCAAGGTCGACCAGCGACCAGGCGAAGGTGGTGAACACGCAGGTACCCGACGAATCGAAGGCGGCCGTCGCGTCCTGGAAGGCCATCACCAAGGCAGGCTTGCCTTCGGTCACCAGCGGATCGGTCTTGACCGGGATGCCGAGCACTTCGGAAGCTACGGTGTAGGACCGCAGGTGGCAGGCGCCGCGATTTGAGGTCGCGTAGGTCAGGCCCATGCCCTGGATGCCGCGCGGATCGTAGGCCGGGAACTCCTGGCCCTTGACCGACATCGACAGTTCCGGATGGCCGTACTTGGCCGTCAGGCGCGCCGAACCGAGCGCCACTTCCTTGCCGAAACCGCGACCCTCGGCCGTCATGTGGGCGATTTCGAGCAGGGCCTGCGCGGAGCCGAAGGGCGACTCGATGCCGATCTGTTCCTTGCTCAGCACCCCCATCTGGTAAAGCTCCATCACCGCGCCGACGGTGGCGCCGAAGGTGATGGGATCGAAGCCGTCTTCGTTGCAGATCATGTTGGCGACGGTCAGCGCATCAAGGTCGTCGACACCGTCCGCAGCGCCCAGCGACCACGCCGCTTCATATTCCAGGCCACCCGTCGCACCCCAGTACTTGGGACTGTTCTTGACGCTCCAGTGATTCTTGTCCACCTGCGAAATTCGCCCGCAGGCAATGGTGCAACCGAAGCAGGCGGCATTGGTAACCAGATTGGCCTTGCCGTCGGAAACCCGCTTCTCGTGCATGGCCTCGCCGGAAATCTTGCGCGCCCCCTCGAACTGCACGTCCTTGGCGTTGCGCGTGGGCAACGCGCCCATTTCGTTGATCACGTTCATCAGCACCTGGGTGCCAAACTTGGGCAGGCCCTGTCCGGTCACGGCGTTGTCGGCCAGCACCTTTTTCGCCGCGTTGGTCGCGGTCATGAAGGCCTTGAAGTCGCGGATGCCGGAAACACCCACCGTGCCGCGCACCGCCACCGCCTTGAGGTTCTTCGAACCCATCACGGTGCCGACGCCGGAGCGGCCGGCCGCGCGATGCAGGTCATTGACGACACAAGCGTAGAGAACGCCGTTCTCACCGGCGCGTCCGATCGATGCGACGCGAACCTGCGGATCGTGGTGACCGGACTTGATGATCTCCTCGGTCTCCCAAGTGGTCTTGCCCCACAAGTGGGCTGCATCACGCAATTCGGCAACGTCGTCCTGGATCGAGAGGTAGACCGGCTTGGGTGACTTTCCTTCGAAAATCACCATGTCCCAGCCGGCCATCTTGAGTTCGGCGCCGAAATTACCACCGGAATTCGAGCAGGCGATCGCGCCGGTAAGCGGCCCCTTGGTGATGACCGAATAGCGGCCGCCAGTGGCGGCCATGGTCCCGGTGAGGGGTCCGGTGGCCATGATCATCTTGTTGGCCGGCGAAAGCGGATCGACCTTGGGGTCGACTTCTTAGACGAAATACTTGGTAGCCAGTCCTCGCTGGCAGAGGTATTGCTGCGCCCACTCCATGTTGAGCGGCTCGGATTTGCAGGTGCCCTTGCTCAGGTCAACGCGCAGGATTTTTCGTGTCCATCCCATGTCTGTCTCCTTAAGCGCTGGCGCGCGATTGAGTGTTGGTCTTGCCGGCCCACTGGCGCATCTTGTCGAGCCCGGTCCATTCGGCATCGACGTAGGTGATCGCCGCCGTGGGACAGGCCGCGGCACAAGCCGGATCGCCGCCACAGAGGTCGCACTTCTGCACCTTGCCGGAGTCAGCGACGTAGTTCACCGTACCGAACGGACAGGCGATGGTGCATACCTTGCAGCCGACGCAGACATCCTCATGGACGACCTTGGCGCCGGTAGCCGCATCGACGCGGATGGCATCGACCGGGCAAGCGTTCATGCACCAGGCTTCGGCGCACTGGGTGCAGGTATAGGGCACCTTGCGTCCCTCGTGCTCGAAGTTGAACACCTTGATTCGCGACTTGGAGATGTTGAATACTCCATAGTTTTCGTAGGAACAGGCCATCTCGCATTGGAGACAACCTGTACATTTGCTGGGGTCGATGTGCAACGATTTCTGCATGATTGCTCCTCTTCGGTTCAACGCCGGGATATGCGAATGCTTGCCTATTCTAGGCCGCGAAAAATGCTGCGATCAAATCTTTCGATGCTGCATTGCACCACCCTTGCCACCATCGGCTCAAGCAAGCAAAAACTCCCGTATCGGAAGAACCTGGGACAGGTCCATGAGCATGGGCGCATGACCGGCGTCGGGAATCTCCACCAACCTCGCCTGCGGCCCACGCCGGGACATCTCCACCGCCGTATCGTGCGTCAGGAGGTCGGAATCGACGCCGCGCAGGAGCAGGGTCGGACAGGTGACGGCATCGTAAAGCGGCCATAGTTCGATGTCCTTGCCGCCGCTTTCAGCCAGCATTTCACGGAAAGGCTGGGCCAGTCCGGGGTCGTAGGCGAACTCCACCCCGCCGTCGGCCGTGGAGCGTGTCACGTGCGCCGTCAGATGGCGCCACTGGGCGTCCGAGAGTTTGCCAAATGGCGCCGAGACAAAGCGCACGAAAGCCTCCGCCTGCTCGATGCCATCGAAGCGCGGCGCACTACCGAGATACTCGCCGATGCGCGCAAGCGAGGCCGCCGTAATCATAGGACCAACATCATTCAGCACCAGGCGCGTAACCGGACTTTCCGCCTGCGACGCAAGCAGCAAGCCGATCAACCCACCCATCGAGGTGCCCACCCAATGCACCGTCTCGGCGCCGAGGCGTGCCAGCAATGTCGCCATGTCCGAGCAATACTGCGGCAGCGCATACAGCGACTTGTTGCGCAGCCAGTCGCTGCGCCCGCGTCCGACCACGTCCGGACAAACCACGCGGTAATGATCCGCCAGCACCTCGGCCAGAAAATCGAAGTCGCGTCCGCAGCGCGTCAGGCCATGTACGCAGACCAGCACCCTGGGATTCGCGGGATCGCCCCACTCCACATAGGCCATGTGATGAAAGCCGGCGGCACTGAGGCACTTCACCGTTCCTTCACGCATTTCAAAACCTCTTTCTCAAAAGATGCGGGCAAAGCCAGCCCTCTACAGTCGCCCCCTTCCCCAGGAATGGGGCGACCAAATCACTGAGGGCGCGCGCTACTGTTCGCCCCCTCACCGTGGCACCAGCGCCGGCTCCTGCGTCGCGGCGATCTGCTCGCGCAGTTCGAGGATGCGATCCTCCCAGTAGCGATTCGTCGCAAACCATGGAAACGCAGCCGGAAAGGCGGGATCGTCCCAGCGCCGTGCCAGCCATGCCGAATGATGCATCAGGCGCAGCGTGCGCAGCGCCTCGACCAGGTGCAATTCGCGATCGTCGAACTCACGGAAGGTCTCGTAACCGGCCAGCACATGGCCGAACTGTTTGCCCATCTCCTCCGCATCGCCGGAAAGCAGCATCCACATGTCCTGGATCGCAGGCCCCATGCGTGAGTCATCAAAATCCACGAAGTGAGGGCCATCCGCCGTCCACAACACGTTGCCGGCGTGGCAGTCGCCGTGCAGGCGCAACTGCCCGACCTGTCCGGCGCGCGCGTAGCAGTCGCGCACACCGGCCAGCGCCTGATCGGCCACGCCCAGCCACACGGACTCAAGTTCCTGCGGAATCACGCGATTGCCCACCAGCCAGTCGAGCGAATCGACGCCGAAACTCTGGATATCCAGCGACTCTCGCACCCTGAAAGGCACTCGCGCGCCGACCACGTGGATGCGCGCCATCAGCCGACCCATCCATTCCAGTATCTCCGGCTCGCAGAACTCCGGCGCACGTCCACCCTGCCGCGGGAATACCGAAAAACGGAAACCACCATGGGTGAACAAGGTCTTGCCCGCGATCGACAGCGGCGTCACCACCGGCAGTTCTTCGGCGGCCATTGCCGCCGTAAACGCGTGCTCCTCGGCGATCTGCGCATCGCTCCAGCGTCCCGGCCGGTAGAACTTGGCGACCACCGGCGGGCCGTCTTCGACGCCGATCTGCCAGACGCGATTCTCGTAGCTGTTAAGCGCCATCAGGGCGCCGTCGCAGCGGTAGCCGACGCTCTCCAGCGCATCGAGGATGCGCTCAGGTCGCAGTCCGGCAAAGGGAATCGTGTCGCTCGACGTCATGGCCATGGCCGCTTGGGTTCGGGCCGTGATTATAGGTGCGGCCGGGCGTGCCAATAGCGCCGCCGCTCCTCGCGCTCGTGGCGCAGGACAATGGCGGCGGCGAGACTGATCCGCACCGCGCCGTCGCCATCGGTGCGGTGGAGTCGGGCGCCGCTTTCGGCGTAGCGCGCCACGACGTCCTCCTTCGGATGGCCGAAGCGGTTGCGATAGCCTACCGGGAAGATGACGTCGTGTGGCGCGACCGCCGCGACAAAGTCCGGCGTGGACGATGTGCGGCTACCGTGATGGGGAACCGTCATCACGTCGGCCGTGATGCCAGCCGGATAGCGTTTCAGAATCGCGCTTTCGGACACGGCTTCGATGTCCGAGGTCAGCAGCATCGACTTGCCACCGGCGCTGACGCGCAGCACGCAACTCACATCGTTGGTCTTGCGCGAAAGCGGTTCCGCGCCGGGATGCAGCATCTCGAAATCGACACCATCCCACCGCCAGCGGTCGCCGTCGCGGCAAAGTTCCTGTGGCACCGGCTGTGCCGACAGCGGATGCTCGAACGGCAGCGACGCTTTGAGCATCGCCACCGGCAGCGCTGCCAGGACCGAGGCCGCGCCGCCTTCATGATCCTTGTCGGCATGGCTGATCACCAGCAAATCGAGTCCGCGCACACCCTCAGCCCGCAGATAGGGCGCGATGATGCGATTGCCACTGTCGGCGTCCGCGGAAAATGCCGGTCCGGCGTCGAACAGCAAATTGTGGCTTGCCGTCTGGACATGAATCGCCAGTCCCTGCCCGACGTCGAGTACCGTGATCGCCGCGACGCCAAAAGCCGGACGTGGCGGCTGTAACGTGAGCAAGGGCAAAAACGCCAGCAGCCCCAGCCAGCGCGACGGAAAGCCGCGCGGCAGCAGCAGCCAGACGCCGCCGCCGAGCGCCAACAGCACAGCCCAGGCCGGCGGTGCGGCCTGCTGCCACATGGCCAGCGGCAGCGCCGCGAGCCAGTCGATCAATGCCATCAGCCACGTCGTAACGAGATGCGCCAGTGACAACAGCGGCTCGGCCAAGGGCAGCGCCCCCGCCAGCGCCAGTGGCGCGATGACGAAGCTGACCAGCGGAATCGCCACCGCATTGGCTAGCGGCGAGACCAGCGAGAACTGCTGGAACAACGCCAGCAACGCGGGAAGCATCCCCAGTGTGACGGCCCATTGTGCGCGACCCCATTCGACCAGCCAGTGTGTCGGCCCCAGGCGTCCATTGCCGATATGAAACAGCAGCGCCACGGCACCGAAGGAAAGCCAGAAGCCGGCTGCCAGCACGGCCCACGGATCGAGCAGTAAGACCAGCAGCAGCGCCAGCAGCAGCACGCGCGTGGCGGCTGTCTCCCGGCCCCACAATCTTGCGGCGGCCACCACGCCAAGCATGTAGAGCGTGCGCTGCGCCGGTACGGCAAAACCGGCCAGCAGGCAATACAGGAATGCCGCCAGGAAGCCGCCGATCGTCGCCGCATGCTGCGCCGGCAGGCGCAGCGGCAAACGCGCCGAGCGTCGCCATAGCCAGTTGACCAAGGCGTAGGCCAACCCGGCGAACATGGTCACGTGCAGCCCGGAGATGCTCATCAGATGCGTGATTCCGGTATGGGCAAAGGTCTGCCAGAGCTCTGCATCGATCGACTGCTGGTCGCCGATGGCCAGCGCAATCAATATCCCCGCGTAGGTGGCATCGGGCAGTGCCTTGCGGAAGCGGTCGCGAATGTTCTCGCGCAGCATTTCCACCGCATAGGCCGGCCGCCACACCTGCGCCTCGATGCGTTCCGCGCTGCGCGGGCGCACATATCCGGTGGCGCGGATGCCGCGCTCGAACAGCCACGCCTCGTAGTCGAAGCCGTGCGGATTGAGGTTGCCGTGCGGACGTTTCAGGCGCACCGTGAAGCGCCAGCGCTCGCCGGCGCGAACGGGAACCAGCGGCGAGGCTTCTTCGTCGCTTTCTTCGTGACCGCGATACCATGCCAGCGAAATGTGCGCCGGCACGCCGGGAATGGCCTCTTCCACGTCGAATTCGAAGCGTACGCCACGCTCCAGCGCCTGCGGCAGAGCCGCGACCACGCCGGTCAGTTCGATGTCGCGGCCCTCGATGGCCGCCGGAAGTTCCTCGGCCAGGCGCAAATGGGCGAAGCCCGCCGCCCAGGTGAAGCCGAGCGCGACCGCCGCGGACACGAGCATCGCGGCCGAGAGGACGCGCCGCGCTGCCGAAGCCGACTTCAGGAACCGGCTTCGCAGCGCCAGGATCAGCAACGCACCAACGCCCAAACCCCCAAGCCACTGCGCCGACGGCAGTGCCGCCTGCTGCTGCAGGAGCCAGACACCGCTTGCGAAGGCAAGGACGAAAAGGCGCATGGCCAGCATTATGTCCCCGACGTTAGTCGGCGACGATATCCCCTGGCGGGATATGTCCCGAGCCGCGAACGTTCCCGGTGCAGGCCGGGACGTACCGTCTACGCCTTCAACGCAACGCTGATCTCGGCGAAGTTGCGGGCGATTTCCGTCGTTTCCACCGGTTCGCCCAACTGCCTGGCGAGCTGCGAGGCGGCGAACAGCCCACGCAGGATCTGGTGACCCGACGCATCTTCATCCACCACGGCGGCATGTCGCCGTCCGGTGGCCTTGAGTGTCGCCACGACATGGCCGACGTGCGCATGCAGCACGTCTTCGATGCTGATGACTTCGAGCCGGGCTTCCGGCGTCATGATGTCGCGCACCAGGGCGTCTTCGCGAGCGATGCCCCGCGCGCTGATGCACTGCAGGGTCTTTTCGCCGACCAGATCGTTCGAGGTGATGATGCCGAGGACATGATTCTCGACATTGACCACCAGCAACAGGTGCACATTGCGCCGGCGCATGACGCGCGCCGCCGTATCGACGCTGACATCCGGATCGATGGTGAAGGCGGTAACTTTCTGGAAATCCGTCATTACCGCCACGGCGGGGTCTTCCAGCGTGACTCGCGGCGGCAGTACATGGCCGGGACTTTGGAAGCGGGTGCGCGGCCGCAGGGGCCGTTGCGGCAAAGCGGAATACTGGCGCATTGTGTTTCCTCCATGTGAATGGTCTCAATCCCGTCTCTATGGAAGGGCTATGCGCATTCTTCGCCCGGTGGTCCGCACCGGTCAACACCAAAATTTCTATGGCGTCATTTATGCGACGCGCAAGGCCATGGCTGCGAGGCAGAGCCAATCGGCGATAATCGATCCGAGACTTGGAGGAGCCACCATGAATTTCGTCATTTCCCCCGCCCCGATTCCCGTCGTTCCGGTCGCCGGTGCCAGCGACGGCTTTCCGGTTCGGCGCATCTACTGCGTCGGCCGCAATTACGCGGCGCATGCGCGCGAGATGGGATCGGATCCGGACCGCGATCCGCCCTTCTTCTTCTGCAAGCCGGCCGACGCCGTCGTGCCGGTCGCTCCGGGCGTCACGGGCGCGGTCCCCTATCCACCGCAAACGGCCAACTACCACCACGAAGTCGAACTCGTCGTCGCCATCGGCAAGCGCGGCAGCAACATCACCGCTGCGCGCGCGAACGACCATGTCTGGGGCTATGCCGTCGGCTTCGACATGACGCGGCGCGACCTTCAGTTTGCCCTGCGCGACAAGGGCCGTCCCTGGGAACTGGGCAAGGCCTTCGACCACTCGGCGCCCATCGCGCCCATCGTCCCCGCCGACCACTGCGGGCATCCCGTGCGCGGCCGGGTCTGGCTGGAGGTGAATGGCGCGCTGAAACAGGAAGGCGACCTGGGCGACCTGATCTGGTCGGTGCCGGAAACCATCGCCCACCTCTCGACGTATTTCGAACTGTTTCCCGGCGACCTCATCTTCACCGGCACCCCGGAAGGCGTCGGCCCTGTGGTCAAGGGCGATCTGGTCAGCGGCGGAGTGGACGGGGTCGGCGAACTGTCGATCCGCATCGCCTGACACGAAACGACCAAACAGCGGAAGAAGGCATGCGCCGCCATATCCTCAGGTTCCTCCCCGACCATGAAGCAATCCGGGGCAACCGCTGGCTGGCGCCCTTCCAGAACACCCTGCTGCATCCGCGGCTGTGGCACCTCAACCGCCGCTCGGCGGCGGGCGCCGTGGCCGCCGGCATGTTCTGCGGCCTGATTCCGGGACCGTTGCAGATGCTGGGGGCGGCGATCTGTGCCGTGGTTTTCCGCGTCAACCTGCCGCTGGCGATGCTGACCACGCTGTACACCAACCCCTTCACCATTGTGCCGCTGTACATCGTCGCCTTCGCCATCGGGCAATCCGCGCTGCCCGGCGAGAACGAACATTTCGTCGCCCCGCCCGAGCCGGGCGCGGCCGGTCTGGTTGCCTGGGGCCACGCACTGATCGACTGGATGATAGGCCTCGGCGCACCACTGGCCCTGGGTCTGGTACTGCTGGCACTATCCCTCGCGGCGACCGCCTACCTGGTCGTGCGCGTGGCCTGGCGGTTCTACCTGGTGCGCGCCTGGCGCAGGAGAAACCAGAAGCCGAGTTGGTGAGGTTGGTCGCCTCAGGTCAACACGCCGTCTTGCAAGCGCATGACCCGCGCGGCTTTGGCGGCAAGGTCGAGGTCGTGCGTCACCAGCACCAGCGCCGCGCCATGTTCGCGACAGAGTTCTAGTAGCAGACCGAACACCGAGTCGGCGGCGCTGCGATCGAGGTTGCCGGTTGGCTCGTCCGCCAGCAGGCAAGCCGGCCGGGTGACCAGCGCACGCGCCACCGCGACGCGCTGGCGCTCGCCTCCCGAAAGTTCGCCGGGCCGATGCCTGAGCCGGTGACCGAGGCCGACCCGCTCCAGCACCGCGCGCGCCTGTTGTTCGGCTTCGCCACGCTCCATGCGCCGGATCAGCAGCGGCATGGCGACGTTCTCCACCGCGGTGAATTCCATCAGCAGGTGGTGAAACTGATAGACGAAGCCCAGCGACTGGTTGCGCAGTTTTCCTCGTTCCGCCTCCCCGACATCGGCCAGGTTCCGGCCGTGCAGCAGGACCGTCCCGGCAGTCGGCGCGTCGAGCCCGCCGAGCAGATGCAGCAAGGTACTCTTGCCCGAGCCGCTGGCGCCGACGATCGCCGCCGTATCGCCGGCGCCGACTTTCAGATCGATACCGGTCAGCACCGGGACGTCGGTTTCGCCCTGGTGAAATATTTTGCTCAGACCGCTGCATTGCAACACGGCATCACTCATAGCGCAACGCCTCCGCCGGTTGCGTGCGCGATGCGCGCCAGCTCGGGTACAGGGTCGCCAGCAGCGTGAGGACGAAGGACACCACGCTGATGGTGCCGACATCCGACCAGTGGAGGTCGGAAGGCAGTTCGCTGATGTAATACACGTCCTTGGCCAGGAACTGCAAGCCCAGCAGGCGTTCCAGCGCAGGCACCACGACGTCGATGTTCAGCGCCAGCGCCACGCCGCCGGCGACACCGGCGGCCAGGCCGACCGCGCCGATCAGCGTGCCCTGCACGATGAAGATGGCCATGATGCTTTGGGGGCTGGCGCCCAGCGTACGCAGGATGGCGATGTCGGCGCGCTTGTCGGTCACCGCCATGACCAGGGTCGACACGATGTTGAACGCCGCGACGGCAACGATCAGCATCAAAATCAGGAACATCATGCGTTTTTCGATCTCGACGGCGCGGAAGAAATTGGCGTGGCTGCGCGTCCAGTCGCTGATCCAGGCATCCATGTCCAGATAGCGCAACAGTTCGCGGCCGACCTGCGGCGCGGCAAACAGGTCGTCGATCTTGAGTCGCACGCCGCTGACGCGCTCATCCATGCGATAAAGCTTTTGCGCATCCGTCATGTGGACCAGGGCCAGGCCGGAATCGAACTCGAACATCCCCGCCTCGAAAATGCCCACCACACGGAACTGCTTGACCCGCGGCAGGATGGCCGCCGGCGTGACCAGCCCCTGCGGCGCCAGCAGCGTCACCTTGTCGCCGGCCCTGGCGCGCAGCCCGCGGGCGAGTTCGCTGCCGAGCACGATGCCGAATTCGCCCGGCAGCAACCGATCGAGCTTGCCGGAACGCATGTAACGGGCGAAATCGGCGACCTTGTCCTCGGCCGCGGGCAGGATGCCGCGCACCATCACGCCGCGCACCTGGCCGTCGTAGCTCAGCATGCCCTGTGCCTGCACATAGGGGGCGGCCGCCTTCACGCGCGGGTGCCGCGCCACGCCTTGCATCACCTTGGCCCAGTCGGCCAGTTCGCCGCTTTCGCTGCTGACCTGCACATGAGAAACGACGCCGAGGATGCGCTCGCGCAATTCCTTCTGGAATCCGTTCATGACCGACAACACCACGATCAGCGCCGCCACCCCCAGCGCCAGGCCGGCCATGGAAATCAGTGCGATGAAGGAAATGAAGCGATTGGCGGCGCCTTCGCGGGGCTGGGCGCGCGTGTAGCGCAGACCGATGAGGAGTTCGTATTTCATTGGATTCTTGGGCTTGGTGGGCCATGTTAACATGCGCCGATGCTGACGCTCATCGTGCCTGGCCTGATCTGGACGCGCCAGGCGCTCGCGGACCTCACCTTCGACCTGTCCCTGCCCGCCTTCACCACCTTGCTTGGGCGCGGCCGGCTGCGCCGGCTTCCGCCACAAGGCGGCACCGCGATGCTGGCCGCATGCGCCGGCCTGGCGCCGCCCCTTCCCGCCGCCGCCTTGCGCCGCCTTGCGCTGCGCAGCGATCCCGGCGACGCGGAGTGGCTCTGCCTCGATCCGGTGCGCCTGCGCTTCGCCGAACGCGCGCTGATCGTCGATGATCCGCGCGCGCTGTGCCTCACCGACGAAGAATCCGCCGCATTTGCCGCAGCGCTGGCGCCGACTTTCGCTTCGCTGGGCCGGATCGAGGCCCTCTCGCCCGGCATGTGGAACCTGCGCCTGTCCGCCGTCGCGCCGGATTTCCAGGCCTTGCAGGAAGCCGCCGGCCGTGCCGCCACTCCGCTCCCGCAGGACGCCGCCTACGCACCGTGGCGGCATGCCATCAATGAAGCACAGATTCTGTTGCACGCCCATCCGCTGAACAAGGCCCGCGAAGCGGCCGGCCAGGCCGTCGTGAATTCGCTCTGGCCCTGGGGCGGCGGACACCTGCCCGCGACGCCGGCCAGCCGCCACGACACGCT
>JAIOPW010000271.1 GCA_021413665.1 Rhodocyclales bacterium
CGACGATGAAGACAAGCTGGCCGAAGCCTTCGACGCCGGCGCCGACGACTATCTGACCAAGCCGGTCGAGGCAAAACCGTTGCTGGCGCGCCTCAAGGCCGGCATGCGCATGATCCGCGAGCAGCAGACGCTGCGCCAGGAGCAGGAGGAATTGCGGCGCCTGCTGCTGGAGCTTTCGATCGCCAACCAGCGTGCCCAGGAAGCGGCGCTCACCGATGTCCTGACCGGCCTCTACAACCGCCGCCATGCCATGGAGCGGCTGGCGCAGGAGTGGGCCGAAGCCGAGCGCGGCCACCGGCCGCTGTGCGTGCTGGCGCTGGACATCGACCATTTCAAGACGGTCAACGACAACCACGGCCATGACGCCGGCGATGCAGCGCTGCGCCAGTTCGCCGACATCCTGCGCAATTTCTCGCGCACGCCGGACGTCCCCTGCCGCTTCGGCGGCGAGGAATTCCTGCTGATCGCCCCGGATACCCCGCTCGACGGCGCACGGCAGTTGGCCGAACGCATCCGCCTCGCCGTTCAGCACAAGACCCTGGTTGCGGATGGCGTCTCGCTGCATCTCACGGTCAGCATCGGCGTGGCGGAAAAGACAGCCCGGCACACCACCGTCGATCAGCTCATCAAGGCCTCCGACGAGGCGCTCTATCTGGCGAAACAGAGAGGCCGCAATCGCGTCGAGACGACGCCTCGCTAGCCGGCAGGCCCGACAATCTGGCGGACAAGCTGAAGCTGCCGCCGCCGTCCGGCTAGCCGCGGGCTACGCTTCCCGCTGCAACATGAGCTTGAGCAAGGCCAGGTAAGGCGCAGCCTCGGGCGAATTCTCGACCGGCGCCCAGGGTGCGCGCTCGGCCTCGGTGAGGGGCAGGTAGGGGCCGGCCTTGGCTTCGAGGAATACGGTGTCGGGTTCCAGCGCAATCGCCGTATGCCATGTGCCGTGCGCCACATCCACTCCGATCGCCGCCCCGCCGGCGCCGACTTTCACGCTCTTCACTAGGCCACCCTCGTCGTCGAACAGGAGCAGCCCGAGCAGGCCGCGCAGCACGACGAAGGTTTCATCCTTGTCCGGATCGAGGTGGCGATGCGGCGGGATGTAGGAATCCGGCTGCATGGCGTTCAGCAGGCGATGCGCCGGGTGGTCGTCGCGCGGATGGAAGTTGCGGTTCCTGCGCCGGCGCGGACTGGCGGCCGCCTCGCGGCAAACCTCGTCGAGCAGGGCCTGGTCGATCAGCGTAATCACGAGTAGATAACCTTGACGTTCTCCGCCGTCAGCCAGTCGCTTAGTCCCGCGAGCAGGGCATCGTCGAGCCGGACGCGCCAGCTTTCGGGCAGCGGCAGTTCGGCCGTCGCGTCGCCGTTGCGGTAGCTCAGGCGTACCGGGCAGGGCCCGTTGCGGAAGGGCAACAGCAGGGTTTGCAGGCGTTTGGCGTCGGAGCCGCCGTTCATGGTCAGGCGCAGGCTGCGGGCATAGCGGCCACGCGCCTCGGCCAGGGTGTAGAGCTTGTCGGCGGTAATGCGCAGGCCGCCGCTGTAGGCATCGTCCTGCACCTTGCCTTCGACCAGCAGCAGCTCGTCTTCCCTTATCTTGGCACGCTCGGCGTCCCACAGTTCGCTGAACACCGTCACCTCGAGCTGGGTGGTGCCGTCGTCGAGCACGACGACGGCCATCTTGCCGCGACGCGTCATCTGGGTCCGCGTGGACATGACGACGCCGGCCAGCAGCACCGGTTCGCGCTGCGGCTCGAGCTGGCCCAGGCGACGCTTGACGAAGCTCGCCAGCTCGGCGGCGTAGGCATGATAGGGATGGCCGGAGAAGAAAAAGCCCAGTGCCGGCTTTTCGTTCATCAGTTGCTCACGCTCGCTCCAGCGCGGCACATTGGCAAGATGCGCGTAGTGCGCGGTATCTTCCTGCGCCCCGGCGCCCATGTCGAACAGCCCCCCCTGCATGGCGTTGCGCTCGGCCTGCTCGGCCGCTTCCAGCGCGACACCGGCCGAGGCCAGCAGCTTGGCGCGGTGATCGTCGATCGCATCGAAGGCGCCGGCGCGGATCAGCGCCTCGATCACCCGCCGGTTCACCACCCGCTTGTCGATGCGGCGGCAGAAATCGAACAGGTCGCGGAAGGGGCCATTCTCGTGGCGCACCCTGAGAATCACCGACAGCGCGGCCTCGCCGGTGCCCTTGATGGCGCCGAGGCCGTAGCGAATGGTCTTGGCGTCGACCGGGCGGAAGCGGATGCCGCTGTGGTTGATGTCCGGCGGCAGGAAGATGAGGCCGTTGTCGATCGCGTCCTTGTAGAAGAACTGTACCTTGTCGGTGTTGGCCATTTCCGAGGACAGCGTCGCCGCGGCGAATGCCGCCGGGTGGTGCTGTTTGAGCCAGCCGGTTTGGTAGGCCACCAGCGAATAGGCGGCGGCGTGCGACTTGTTGAAGCCGTAGCCGGCGAACTTCTCCATGATGTCGAAGATTTCGTTGGCCTGTCCCTCGCCGATGTTGTTGCGACCCGCGCCGGCGACAAACACGGCGCGCTGCTGGTCCATCTCTTCCTTCTTCTTCTTGCCCATCGCGCGACGCAGCAGGTCGGCACCGCCCAGGCTGTAGCCGGCCGCGACCTGCGCGGTCTGCATCACCTGCTCCTGGTACACCATGATGCCGTAGGTGTTGGCCAGCACCGGCTCCAGGCTCGGATGCGGATAGTCGAAACGCGTGCCGTGCTTGCGCGCGATGAAATCGGGGATGAAATCCATCGGCCCCGGCCGG
>JAIOPW010000151.1 GCA_021413665.1 Rhodocyclales bacterium
AAGCACGGCGTGACCAAGGTCACCAAGTCGAAGTCGATGCTTTCCGAGGAGGCCGGACTCAACCAGGCGCTCGAAGCCGCCGGTATCCAGCCGGTGGAAACCGACCTCGGCGAATACATCCTGCAAGTGGACAACAACGAGCCGCCCAGCCACATCATCGCGCCGGCCGTGCACAAGAGCCTGGACGAAGTCGCCGACCTGTTCCACAAGGTGCATGGCACGCCGCGCAAGACCGACATTCCGGCGCTGACGCGGGAAGCCCGCGAAGTGCTGCGCGCCCACTTTCTTTCTGCCGAGATGGGCCTCTCCGGCGGCAATTTCCTGGTCGCCGAGACCGGCTCGGTGGCACTGGTCACCAACGAAGGCAATGGCCGCATGGTGACGACGATGCCCAAGGTGCATGTGGTCATCACCGGCATCGAGAAGGTGATCCCGACCCTCGAAGACCTGTCGACGCTGATGCGCCTGCTGCCGCGCTCGGCCACCGGACAGTCGATCTCCAATTACTTCTCCATCCTCACCGGCGTCAAGAAGCCGGAGGAGCACGACGGCCCCGAGCATCTCTACTTCGTGCTGGTCGACAGCGGCCGCGCCGACGTGGTGGGCGGTGACTTCCACGCCATGCTGCGCTGCATCCGCTGCGGCGCCTGCATGAACCATTGCCCGGTGTATCAGACCATCGGCGGCCACGCCTACGGCTGGGTCTATCCGGGACCGATGGGCTCGGTGCTGACGCCGCTGTATGCCGGCATGGAAAACTCGATCGACCTGCCGCACGCGGCCACCCTGTGCAACCAGTGCGGCGTCGTCTGCCCGGTCAAGATTCCGCTGCCGGACCTGTTGCGCAAGCTGCGTGAAAAGCAGACCGAGCGCGGCCTGCGCCCGCTCACCGAACGCATCGCGCTGCGACTCTGGGCCTGGGTGGCGCAGCAGCCGAAGCTTTACGCGCTGGGTGCGAGTTTCGGCGCGCGCTACCTGAAGTGGCTGGCCGGCGACACGAATCGCATCCGCCTGCTGCCGACCGCGCCCGAGTGGTCGCTGGGGCGTGATTTCCCGGCGCCGCAGGGCAAGACTTTCCGCGAGCTATACGCCGCAGAACAAAGGAAGAAAGCATGAGCTCCCGTGACGACATCCTCGGCCGTGTCCGCGCCGCGCTGCATCGCAACGCCGGCAATGCCGCCGCTGCGCGCGTCGTGATGCAGGACGCCCTGACGCAGGGCCGGCATGGGCCCAAGCCGGCAATCGACGCCGCGCCGGCCGCACTGCTGGAGCGCTTTCGCCTGAAATCGGAGGAGCAGTCGAGCACCGTCGATATCGTTGCGGACGAGGCGGCGGTGCCGGCGGCGATTGCACGCTATCTCTCCGCCATGAAGCTGCCGACTTCGGCCGTGGCCTGGCCCGCGCTGGCCGAGCTCGACTGGGCCGGCGCCGGCCTCACGGTCGAGTGCCGCGGTGCGCGCGACGCCGACCTGGTCGGCATCACCGGCTGCTTCTGCGCCGTGGCCGAGACCGGTACGCTGATGCTGTGTTCATCGCCCGCTACGCCGGCGGCGGTCAGCCTGTTGCCGGAAACGCACATTGCGATCGTGCGCGCGTCGCGCATCCTGGCCTACATGGAAGAGGCCTGGGACCTTGCGCGCAAGGAACTCGGCACCCTGCCGCGCGCCGTCAATTTCATCTCCGGCCCGTCGCGCACCGGCGACATCGAGCAGACCATCGTACTCGGCGCGCACGGACCTTACCGGGTGCATCTGGTGATCGTTGCAGGCTGACATGCGGCAATTGCTTGCCCTGTTGGCGCTGCTGATCGCCGTATCGCCGGCGCCGACTCTCGCGCAGATCGGCGACGAAGTGCTGCCGCCGGTGTTCGTCGAAACCCTGCTTGAACTGCCGGACGATGCGGCGCAGGCGGCGAAGTCTGGCAAGCGCCTGCTGCTGTATTTCGGCCAGCAGGGCTGCCCCTATTGCAAGGAGCTGATGCAGACCAGCTTCACGCAGAAGGCCATCGCGGACAAGACGGCAAAGCACTTCCTGCCGATCGCCTTCAACCTGTTCGGCGACCGCGAAGTCACCTGGTTCGACGGCACGGTGCGCAGCGAAAAGGAGTTCGCCAGATTCCTCAAGGTGCAATTCACCCCGACGCTGCTGTTGCTCGACGAGAAGGGCAACATCATCGGCCGCATCAACGGCTATTACCCGCCGCACCGTTTCTCGGCGGCGCTGGACTATTCGGTACGGCGGCTGGAAGGCAAGCTGTCCTTCGCCGAACACATGAAGGCGGTGCCGCAAACCGGCGCCAGCGCGACGCTGCATGACCAGGCCTTCTTCATGAAGTCGTCGAACCTCGCGCGCAAGCCGGGCGGCAAGGCGCTGGCAGTGCTGTTCGAAACGCGCCACTGCGCGCCCTGCGACGAACTGCACCGGGAAGGCTTCAAGCGCGACCAGACACGGGCCGCGATTTCAAGATTGGACGTGGCGCGGCTCAGCCTTTCCGGCCGCGACGCGATCACCACTCCGGACGGGCGCACCACCACCGCCGAGGCCTGGGGCCGGGAACTCGGGATCGGTTACACGCCGAGCGTGGTGTTCTTCGACGACAAGGGGAAGGAGGTCTTCCGCGTCGAGGCCTACGTGCGGCCCTTCCACTTCACGTCCTCGTTCGAGTACGTCGCCAGCGGCGCCTATCGCAAGGAGCCGGAATTCCAGCGCTTCCTGCAGCACAAGACCGAGCGCATGAAGGAGCACGGCGAGAAGGCCGAGCTCTGGAAGTAGGCAGACTGCCGCGTAAGGGCCAACCCGCCATTCCGCCGCTGCGGCGAATTTGCAGCTAACCCGAATCCGCCCCGTCCTCGTTGCGGCGGCGAAAGTAATCGCGCACGTAGTCGTGAAGCGCGGGCTTGTCGCTGACCCAGCGCCAGGCGCCGTCCGCGCCGACGGCGATATCGGTCTCGGGGTCGAAAATGTGCGCGCCGAGGCCGGCGTGCCGCTCACTGGCGCGCCGGTCGCTGAGTTCGCCATGCCACAGGTGGAGGATTTCACCGTCGAGGCTGCCGACCCTTCCACGCACGTCGCGGTGGAAGCCTTCGGCCCACGCGAGGTAGCGTCGCTGCTGGAGCGCATTCATGCCGTGGAGGCGGACAGCGACTTCCGGTACGCCGTAGGCGGCGCACGCGAGGGCGGTGTCTCCGCCGCCAATGACGCAGGCGTCGAAGAAGCCATGACGCGCGAGGAGTTCGCGGTGCGCCGCCCAGGCCATTCCGGGGGAGGGGGCGCCACCGGCGCGATCCATGATCTGCCCCAGCACGGCTGCCGGCGCCTGACCGCCGCAGACCCGTGCCGCCACGGAGTCAGCCACCAGATCGGCCGACTCGCCGGCGTCGTTGCGCGGCAGGTAGCGCACGCGTGAGTGCGCTTGCACCAGCGGTGCATCGGCCAAGGCATGGACAAGGCGCTGCGGCCATTCCGGATCGGGGAGGAGCAGGTCGCAATCGAGCCAGACGACGTGGGTGCACGCGGGCGGCAGGCGAGCCAGGACCAGGTTCAGCAGGCGCTCCTTCTGCCAGAGCACATCGCCGTCGCCGATCCCGACGTAAAGATCGGCATCGCTTGCGTTGAGGTCCCAGTGCCCGTCGAAGCCCAGTTCGATGGTCGCCAGCGGAACATCCAGCGCCTCGCGGAACCGGCGGTAGTTGGCCACTCGGTGCCGGTAGCGCATCGGGTTGAAGAAGCTGGTGATGGCCCAGAGTGTCGGCTCGGCGGGCATCACGGTGCGTTCCCCGCGCGGCGGACGATGGTCAGCCCGTCGCCGCTGGGCAGGTCGAGGACCTGCCAGGCCGGATCGGTGCGCAAGGCGTCCATGTAGCGCTTCACGGTATGCGTGTATGCCTTGTCGGCGCCGTAGATGCGGGAAACCCGCTCGCGTACGCTGTCGTGGAAAAGTACGCAGCCGTCGGCGGCGAGTTTGTCGGCAAAGGCCTGATGGTCGAAGCGGGCTTGCGCTTCAGTGTGGTAGCCGTCGACCAGCACGATGCCGATGTCGTTGAGTGACCGCCATGCCTCAGAAGCGACGAACTGCTGGGTTGTCATGCGGCAATGGTCGATATTGGTCAGCCCATGCGCGGCGAAATGCGCCGCAACCTGCTTCGGATCGGTCCAGAAGTCGTCGACCAGCGAGGGGTCGATGAAGACCACGCGGCCATGCTCCGCGTTGTCGGCGAGCGCGCGGGCGAGGACCAGTGGCGCGAAGCCGCGGTAGGAGCCGACGACCACGACGCGTCGCGGTCGCAACAGCCGGGCGAGCCCGTAATAGACCCAGCCGAGCCCGAGATTCAGGTCCGCGACCCGTTGCGCATGTCCCATGCCGGCCATTGCCGGATCGCGGAACAGCCGCCCGATCCAGTCCGTCAGATCACCCGACATTCGAAATCCTCCATTTTTCCTCCCTGGCTGCGGGCGATGCGGGCAACCGGCGTCAGCCGGATGCGGAACGGATGGCCCAGTCGCGTACGCACCGCATCGGCCAGGGCAGCTTCATCCGCGTGGGAAAGCGGACGCGCGAGCACGAGCTCGACCTCGATCTCTTCCAGCGTATGCTGGATCATGCGCAGCTCGCGGACGGCGTCGAGGCGCATCAGCGTATTCATCGGGAACCCCGGCCAGGCCGTGCCGCCGCCGGGCAGCTTGAGCATGTTGCGGGTGCGGCCAAGGATGCGTTCCAGCGTCGGCAGGGTCCGTCCGCAGGGGCATGGACCGCCCGCAGTCGCGTGGTCGCCGAGGTCGTAGCGGATCAGCGGCATGGCGAAATTGTGCAGCGACGTTGCCACGACACGGCCGGTTTCGCCGGGGGCACAGGGCCGGCCTTCGGCATCGACGATCTCGATCATCACGTCTTCGGACTGCACGTGATACAGCCCGGATTCCGGGCATTGCAGCGCGATGTAGCCGACCTCGTTTGCCGAGTACATGTCTGTGAGCGGCACGTTCCAGGCTTCCCGCACGCGCTCGCGCAGGTCCGGCGCAAGGCGTTCCGAAAAGCTCCGCGCCTCGTTCAGCCGGTGGAGGCGGCAGCCGCGCTCGATGCTGCGGCAGGCGAGCGCATGCAGGTTGGAGGCATGGGTAAGGAGCACGTCGGGTTGTTCGGCAAGCAGCCAGTCGAGCTGCGCGTCGATGTCCTCGCGGGCATCGAAGGTGACGCACGGGCCGTTGGCATAGCCGGCGTAGGCAGGGCTCCAGCCGGCATGCGTCGCGCGTGCCGTACCGACGCGAATTGCCGCCAGCTTTCCCTGCAGATTGCGCCGGTGCCAGAGCGAATCGCGGAGGGTGATCGCGTACCAGAACACCTGTGCCAGGTCGGTCTTCGCAATCTCCAGCGGCGTACCGGTCGAACCGGATGTTTTCATGCGGTCGATCTTGCCGTGCGAAGGCGGGGCAGGATTGGCGAACAAGGCCTCGCCCGCGGCCTTTGCCTCTGAGCGCGTGAGGATCGGCAATGCCTCGAACCAGCCCCCGTTTGGGCTTTCCGTGTCGAAGCCGGCCGTGTCGAGGCGTGCCCGCCAGAAAGCCGAATGCGCATGCGCATGCGCCGCCAGCAGGCCGATCTGGACTCGCTGCAGGGCACGGATTTCCGCAGGTTCGGCACGCTCGCTCTCACCGAACTGTGCACGCAGCACTTCCATCATCGCTGCCTGGCCTGTCAGCACGAGCGGCCAGGCAAGTCCCGGCAGCCCGGATCGCGGTCGCGCTTCAGCCGGACACGGATCGCCGCCCGTCATGCGCGTCGGCGCAGGCGGCTCGCCGACTTCCGTTCGCCGGCGTCAAGAGGGTGCTCGCAGGCCGGGATCATCCGATTTCTCCTTGGGTTCGCCGCGCCGACGCAACCGGCGCGCGGCATGGCAGTGCTGGGTGCCATGATGCCGAACGCCGCTCCCGCGGGCAAGCCGTAATCTTAACGCGGCCGCCTGAGGCGTTTCTCGATTTCGATCACCAGCATCGCCGCCAGCGCAATCG
>JAIOPW010000152.1 GCA_021413665.1 Rhodocyclales bacterium
AGGCAAAGCAAACTTTCAAGTGAGGAGAATGAACATGCAAAAGAACGAAAAATCCCGTTTTGACCGCCGCGAATTCCTGCTCGGCAGCACGGCGATCGCCGGCGCAACGGCGGCCGGTACCCTGCTGCCCTCCGGGCTGGCGTTCGCCCAGCAACCCAAGATCAAGGTCGGCCTGATGCTGCCTTACACCGGGACCTTCGCCCAGCTCGGCGTCGCCATCACCAACGGCTTCAAGCTGGCGGTCGAGGAGCGCGGCGGCAAGCTCGGTGGGCGCGAAATCGAATACGTCACGGTCGATGACGAATCCAACCCGGCCAAGGCACCCGAGAACGTGAACAAGCTGGTCCAGCGCGACAAGGTCGACGTGGTGATCGGCACCGTGCATTCGGGCGTGGTGATGGGCATGGCCAAGGTGCTGAAGGAATCCGGCACGCTCTGGATCAACCCCAACGGCGGCGCCGGCGCCATGACCGGCGCGATGTGCGCGCCCAACTTCTTCCGCACCTCATTCTCCAACTGGCAGACCACGCATGCCCTGGGCAAGGTGCTCAAGGCCAAGGGCCACAAGAACGCCGTGTTCATCACCTGGAAATATGCGGCCGGCGAGGAGATGATGGAGGGCTTCAAGGAAGGCTTCGAGAAGGAAGGCGGCAAGCTGACCAAGGAACTGTATGTGCCTTTCCCGCAGGTCGAGTTCCAGGCATTGCTGACGGAAATCGCCAGCATCAAGCCCGATGCCGTGGTGGCTTTCTTCGCCGGCGGCGGTGCGGCCAAGTTCCTCAAGGACTATCAGGCGGCAGGTCTCAAGGGCAAGATTCCCCTCTACGGTTCCGGCTTCCTCACCGATGGTGTGCTGGAGGCGGTGGGCGATGCCGGCGAAGGCGTCGAAACCACGCTGCACTATGCCGATGGCCTTGATACCAAGAAGGACAAGGCCTTTCGTCTGGCCTATGCCAAGACCTTCAAACTGCAACCCGACGTGTATGCGGTGCAGGGCTATGACGCCGGCCAGTTGCTGGCGGCCGGCCTCGATGCCGTGAAGGGCAATGTCGCCGACAAGGTCGGCGTGATCAAGGCCATGGAAGCCGCCAAGATCGACAGTCCACGGGGTCCCTGGACGTTGTCCAAGGCGCATAACCCGGTGCAGGACATGTACCTGCGCAAGGTTGTCGGCAAGGAAAACAAGGTGCAGGGCGTGGCCTGGAAAGCTCTGGCCGATCCGGCGCGCGGCTGCAAGGCTTAAAGTCCGTCAAAGCGAAAGGCGGCAGGTGTCTTCTGCCGCCTTTTTTATGCCTCCACCAGCCTAAGCGGGGGCTGAATTCCTCCTCACGAATGCTCTCGGCCATATGGATTTCGCATTTTTCCTGATTCAGCTGCTCAACGGCCTGCAGTACGGCCTGCTGCTGTTCCTGGTCTCCAGTGGCCTGACGCTGGTGTTCGGCATCATGGGCATCATCAACCTGGCGCACGGCAGTTTCTACATGGTGGGCGCCTACCTGGCCTGGTCGCTTTCCACCTTGACCGGAAGCCTGACGGCGGCGATCCTGCTCGCCATCCCGCTTACCGTGATCCTCGGCATGGGGTTGGAACGCCTGCTGTTCCGCCACCTCTACCAGCGCGACCACTTGTATCAGGTGCTGCTGACCTACGGCCTGATCCTGGTCTTCGAGGAGCTGCGCAGCCTGATCTGGGGCGACGATGTGCATGGCGTCGCCGTCCCGGCCCTGCTTAGCGCCTCGATTCCGCTGACCGAAAACCTGTCCTATCCGGTCTATCGCCTTGCCATTTCGGGCGTCTGCCTGCTGCTTGCGGCGGCCCTGTATTTCCTGATCCAGAAGACGCGGCTGGGCATGATGATCCGTGCCGGCGCCAGCAATCGCGACATGGTGCAGTCTCTGGGCATCGACATCAAGCTGATCTACACCCTGGTCTTTGCGCTGGGTGTTGCGCTGGCGGCCTTCGCCGGCATGATCAATGCGCCGCTCTCGTCGGTCACGCCCAACATGGGCAGCCAGGTGCTGATCATCTGCTTCGTGGTGGTGGTCATCGGCGGCATCGGTTCGGTCAAGGGGGCGATGGCGGCCTCGCTGATGATCGGCCTGGCCGAAACCTTCGGCACCGTGCTGGTACCGGAAGTCGCGGGCATGATCGTTTACGTGCTGATGGCCATCGTGCTGGTGTGGCGGCCCGAAGGCCTGTTCGGAAAGGCCTGAGCGCGTGAACGCTTCACGCCTGGCGAACTACCTGCCTTACCTTGCGGTCGGCCTGCTCGCGCTGTTTCCGCTGGTTGATACCAGCTTTTACCTGCAATTGCTGACCAAGGTACTGATCATGGCCATCTTCGCCATGAGCCTCGACCTGCTGGTCGGCTATACCGGCCTGGTCAGTTTCGGCCATGCCGCCTATTTCGGTCTCGCCGGCTACGCCCTGGCGCTTATGGCGCCGAAGTACGAGACGGTCAGCCTGTGGTGGTCACTGCCGGCATCGATCGGCGTTTGCGCGCTGTTTGCGCTGTTCACGGGCATGCTGGTGCTGCGCACGCGCGGCATCTATTTCATCATGGTGACCCTGGCTTTCGCCCAGATGCTGTTCTTCATCTTCCACGACACCAAACTCGGCGGCGGTTCTGACGGCGTCTACATCTATGCCAAGCCGGTCATGAAACTGGGCGAGATCGACCTGGTCAACCTGGAGAAGCTGGAAAACTTTTATTGGCTGGTGCTGGTGCTCGCGGCGGGCAGTTACCTGCTGCTGCGCCGCATCCTCGGCTCCAGCTTCGGCCGCGCGCTGCTCGGTATCAAGGTCAACGAGCACCGCATGCGCGCCCTGGGTTTCCCGGTGTTCAAGTACCAGCTCGCCAGTTTCACACTGGCGGGTTCGCTGGCCGGCCTGGCCGGCTACATGGCCGCGGTGCAGTACGGCTTCGTCAATCCCGAGATCCTGTCCTGGCACCAATCGGGCGCGGTGCTGATGATGGTCATCCTCGGCGGCATGGGCACCCTTTACGGAGCGGTCGTCGGTGCCTTCGCCTTTGTCATTCTCCAGGAAGTGCTCTCGAATCAGGCCTGGTTCGGCATTGCGGCCAAACACTGGCAACTGGCGATGGGCATCTTCATCATGCTAGTCGCCCTCTACATGCCGCAGGGCCTCGCCGGCCTGGCCCGGAAGTTCCGCGCCAAGCCCGCCCCGGAGAGCGCCGATGAGTGATCCCATCCTGCGCTCCAGGGCCCTGACCAAGCGCTTCGGCGGCCTGGTCGCGGTCAGCGATGTGTCGCTCGACCTGCACGTCGGCGAAGTGCACGTGGTGATCGGCCCCAACGGCGCCGGCAAGTCGACGCTGACCAACCTGCTGTCGGGCGACCTGCCGCCGACCTCGGGCGAGGTTGTGTTCGAAGGGCGCGACATCGCCGGCTGCAGCTCCGACCATATCTCGCGCCTGGGCCTGGGCCGCAGCTACCAGAAGACCAATATCTTCCTGCCTTTCACCGTATTCGAGAATTGTCGCCTTGCCGCGCAATCGCGTACGCCGCACGCACTGCGCGTTTTTCATCGTGCCGAAGGCTATACCGAGGTCAATCGGCGGGCGGAAGAAGCCATGGATGCCGCGGGACTCATCCATCGCGCCGGACGTGTCGCCGCCACGCTCTCGCACGGCGAACAGCGCCAACTGGAAATCGCCATGTGCCTGGCGACGCAGCCGCGCGTCCTGCTGCTCGATGAGCCGCTGGCCGGCATGGGGCCGCACGAGTCGCAGCGCATGGTCGAACTGATCAAGAAGCTGAGCGCGGACCACGCCATCATGCTGATCGAGCACGACATGGATGCCGTCTTCGCGCTGGCGCACCGCCTCACCGTGATGGTCAACGGCGAGGTGCTCGAATCCGGCACGCCCGAAGCCGTGCGCGCCAGTCCCGCTGTGCAACAGGCGTATCTCGGCGGCGAGGATATCCTCCATGACTGATCTGTTGCTTGAGGC
>JAIOPW010000153.1 GCA_021413665.1 Rhodocyclales bacterium
GAGCCTCCACGCCGCGGATAGCTGCACAGCCATTCCCACCAATGCCATCGCCATCACCAACAGCGGCGCCCTGGCGCCCGTCATCCAGTCGCCCAGCCCCATCACCCTGAACGGCGGCCTCGGCACGCTCGTCTTCAACGCCACTGCGGCAGCGGGCAGCTTCGATCTCGCCGCCAATCTGAACGCCGCGGGGGTCGATACATCCTGTAACCCCGCACACGGCGGCGCGGCGGCGAACATGCCCTGGCTACAGGGTTTCTGGTCATCAACCTGCAACGGCACGCCGGCCTGGGCGCAGGACCCCAACGCCCGCATCCGGGCGGGGTCGCCGAAGGCACCCTATATTTATCTGCGCGAGCGCTATTGAAGAGTCGGCGCCGGCGGTACGGCGCCCGGAGCCACGCCGCGCGTAAGGCAGCCGGCAGACTTCCGGAATCCCGCCCGGCGACCGATAGTTCGACGCTCGTCGCCCGCCCCGAACCGTCCGTCGGTAGACGCTGGCGAAACGGGCGGCATAATGCGAATCTTCATCCCGAGGAGAACCACGATGTCACCCTGCCTGCCTGTCCGCCTGCACAGCACACCCCCATCCGGCAAGCCCATGCGCGGCTTCACGCTGATCGAAGTGATGATTGTCGTCGCGATTATCGGTGCGCTGGCCGCCATCGCCATGCCGATGTACAACGATTACGTGATCAAGTCACGCGTCAACGAAGCGGTTGCCGGGCTGTCCGACCTGCGGGTCAAGATGGAACAATTCTTCCAGGACAACCGCACCTATACCGGCGCCTGCGTCGCCGGGACCGTCACCGAACTGCCCGCCAATACAAAGTTTTTTGACTTTGCCTGCAGCAATCTCGCCGCCACAACCTACACCATCACGGCAACCGGAAAATCAAGCATGACGGGCTTTGTCTACACGGTGAACCAGGCCAACACGCGCGCCAGCACCGTCACCGGCGTTGGCGGCTGGTCCGGCAGCACGACATGCTGGGTGACCAACAAGGGCGGAGCCTGCTGAGATGAAGCGCCAACGGGGCTTCAGTCTGATCGAGATGGTCGTGGTGGTGGTGATAATGGGCATCTTGCTTGGGCTGGGCCTCCCCAGCTATCGCACCTACATGGCCAACCAGAGAATCGTCGCCAGCGCGGAGGTCTTCATGACCGGCCTGCAAATGGCGCGGGCCGAAGCGGTCAAACTAAACCAGCGTGTAGAGTTCATCCTGACCGACGTTGATCCAACTCCGGCCAGCGTGGACACCACCAGCACCAGCACCGCCGGCCGCAACTGGATCGTGCGCGCCCTCGCCGCCGGGGGCAACGCCTTCATCGAAGGCAAATCGGGAGCGGAAGGCAGCGGTTCCGCGACCGGCGCCGGTTCACCCGTCGTGCTTACCGGTAGCTTGGCCGCGGTAACCTTCGATGGCTTCGGCATGCCGGTCGGGTTGGCTACCACTGCCACCTTCGACTTCTCCAACCCCTCGGCGGGAAGCTGCGCCCCCGCCGGTCCGGTCCGCTGCCTGCAAGTGCGCCTCAGTCGCGGCGGGCAAGCCCGCCTGTGCGACCCGGCGACGCCGGTCGGCGACACGCGGAGCTGCGGCATATGAGAAATCGCGCGCCGCGGCGCTCCCAGCACGGCGTCTTCCTGATCGAGGTGCTGGTCGCCATCACCATCTTCGCCATCGGTATTCTGGCCATGATCTCGATGCAGGCCGTCTCGATCGCCGCGCAGAACGACTCGCAATACCGCGCGGAAGCCGAACACCTGATCGACCAGCTCACCAGCCAGATGCGTCTCAACGTAGGGCATGACCCCACCACCGGCACCCTGCTCGCCGCGGACTTCACGGCGCTTGCCCATCAGGCCACCACCGACGCCCGGTGCAGCTTTTCCGGGACGGCGTCAGCCAATGCCATCGTCACCGACTGGGTCAAGACCGTCAAGGGCCAGGACAGCGGCGGCAACGCGATTGTCGGCAAGGGCCTGCCGGGTGTGACCGATGCGCGGCTGCAGGTTCTCGCCAACAGTTCGGTGGCTGGCATCAACCAGGTGCGCGTGACCATTTGCTGGCAGGGCGCCAATGACAAGGCGGCGCACAGCCATTCCGTGGTGGCCTACCTTGACTGAGTCCACCGCGTCCGCCATGCGTCCCCGCCGCAAGCCGTCGGGGTTTTCCCTGATCGAGGTACTGATCAGCATGGTGCTGGCCCTGATCACCTTCCTGGTCATGTTCCAGATGTTCGAGAGTTGGGACAGAAGCAGGCGCTCCACGGCGTCCGGCGGTAGCGCCATGGTCACCGGCGCCATGGCCATGTTCAGGATAGAGCGCGACTTGCGCCTCGCCGGCTTCGGCTTCGGCAATGCCACCGATTTGGGCTGTACGGTCAGCGTTTACGACACTGCACGTCCCGATGACGCAGCGGCGGGAGCGGTTTCCGCCACAGTCAGCAACGTCTTTACCTTTCCGCTGGTGGCGTTGCAGATCGTCAATGGCAACACCGATCAGATCGTTACCACCTATGGCAGTTCCGAGGGCATTTCGACCACACGCTTCTTCGGCGGCGCCCGGGGCGGCATCCAGCAGGGCGATCTGGTGGTCATTGCGCAGGACAGCGGCGCCTGCAACCTGGTCGAAGTAACCGATACCAGCAGTAGCGACCGCCGCACCCTCAGCTTCACCGGTGGCAATTTCACCCATTTCTACACCGCTGCCGTCAATACGGCGCCTCGCTACAACGATCCGGGCGGGCTTGCCGCCTCCGGTGCCACCGGACGAGTCTATGTGCTCGGCCCCGGCCCCCAGCGCCGCGTCTGGCAGATCCGCAACAGCCGCACCCTGGCCTACACCAACGACTTCCGCTGGACCGATACGACGAACAATACGACGGGTGCCGCGACGGCGGATGGTGCCAACGACTTTACCGACATCGCCGACAACATCGTCAACCTGCAAGCAGAGTACGGCGTTGCCACGCCAGCGGGCAGCCCCGCTGCACCCACCTGTACCCCGGTCAACAACCCGACCTGGACCTCGGTAGCGCCGGTAACAGCCTGCCAGCCCTTTGTCTGGGCGGTGCGTGTCGCTCTGCTGGCGCGCAGCGACCAGTTTGAAAAAGCCGCCATCACCGCGACCGCGCCGACATGGGCCGGCGGCGGTTTCACCATGACCAACCTCGATGGCAGCGCCGGGAATACGGTACCCACCGATCCGGCCCAGGACTGGCGTCATTACCGCTACAAGGTATTCGAATCCATCGTTCCGCTGAAGAACGTCATGTGGGGTTCACGCTGATGGCCATGACACCCAAACCCGCAGCCTTCAACGCCGCGCCGCGACACCTGCGCAACGGCCAGCGCGGCGTCGTCCTCATCATCGCCCTGGTGATGCTGATCACCATCACCTTTGCCGGTCTCGCGCTGTTTCGCCAGGTGGGCATCGGCGCGGTCATCGTCGGCAACCTGGCCTTCAAGCAGGGCGCCACCAGCGCCGCCGACCGCGGTGTCGAGGCCGCCCGCAACTGGCTGACCTCACCCACCCTGGCCGCAATCAATGTATTGCAAGGCAGCGCGCCGGCCGGCATCAACGGCTATTTCCCGACCTCGTGCTTCACCGAGAGCTATACCAACACCAACACTCCGCTCTGGGCCAGCGATCATGGCACGGACTCAAGTTGTCCCAACCGGGATGAAGCGGCGACCCCGTCCTTCAATCCCTTGACCTACACCTGGACGGATGCGAACTCCATCATCGCCGCCGGTCCCGACACCGACGGCAGCGGAGTTGATACCGCCGGCAACACGGTGCGGTATGTCATCCACCGCCTCTGCACCATGGACGGCTCGATCAACGAGGTGCGCGAATTCGCCAGCGGCGTGCAGGCCATCCAGGCCTGCGTGCTAGCCTCGGGCGGTCGCCAGTGCCTCGACCAGGGCTTGCAGTTTGCCGCCAATTGTTTCGCCCAGAGCGTCCAGCCCTATTACCGGGTCACGACCCGCGTGCAGGGCCCCCGCAATACGCTGAGTTACGTTGAAGTCGTCGTTTTCTAAGGAGTCCGCCATGGCCAGCCCATCCACCCGCCGCCTTTCCAATCTGTGTGCCGCCGCGTTTCTGGCCGCCACGGCATTGCCCGCGGCCCAGGCCGCCACCACCGACATCGCCAGTTCGCCGCTGGCCAATCGCCGCTCCTCCGACATCAAGCCCAACATCATGATGATCCTGGATGATTCCGGCTCGATGACCTACGATGCGATGCCCGATGGTTCCGCCAACTACAACCGCTTCGGTCCCGGTCGGCGCAACTATCTGTGCAACACCATTTATTACAACCCGACCCCGACCAGCGCCAGCGTCAATCTTTCTCCCTACCTGATCCCGCGCACCGACACGGGGGCCAACCTCAACGCAGCGGATCCCGCGACCTTCAACAACGCCTATGACAACGGCTACTGGGCCTTTGACCAGGTCGGACAAACCGCCGGCGTCGCCCAGCGTGTAAATCTGGCGACAGACCAGCACTATGGCGCCGCCTATCCGCTGTCGAGCTATGGCCAGGCCGCCTATTACTGGACCTATCTCGGCACCGTGGCGGTAACGCCGACTTCCGGCGTCTGCGCCACCGCCGGAACCGACACCAGCAACTTCGCCACTGCCACCGGCCTGTGCGGCGTCAACGCCGCCGACGACAGCGGTACCTATACCGTCCTCACCTCCGCCTATGCCGCCGCTGCCGAAGCCGCCGCCGCCGCCGCCGGCGATGCCGCCGCCCGCGCCGCCGCCGAGACCGCGGCCGCCACTGCCGGCGATGCCGCCTGCGCCGCCACGGGCACCGGCAAGCCGAAGCTGATCTGGCGCAAGAAGCTCGTCAACGCCACATCGAGCACGATTTTCGGATTCGACGAGACCCAGCGCTACGCCAACTGGTATTCGTACTACCGCAACCGCCTGCAGGCGATGAAGTCCTCGGTCGGCCGCGCCTTCCTGCCGCTGATCGCCAAGAAGAAGTACCGCGTCGGCTTCATCACCATTTCACCGCAGGTGTTGAGGGACGGCACGCCGCAGGCTTCGGTGTATGCCTACAACGCCGCGGCACCCTACGACTCGAAGTTTCTCGAGGTTGCCAATTTCGACACCCTTTCGGGCACCCATCCCAACAAGTGGTTCAACATCCTCTACGCCCAGCAGCCCAACGGCCAGACCCCCTTGCGCGAGGGTCTCTCCCGCGTCGGACGCTATTTCGCCGGCAAGAACGACGGCCCCAATGCCGGCATGATCCCCAGCAGCGCCCTGGACCCGGTGCAGTACGCCTGCCAGCAGAACTTTTCCATCCTCACCACCGACGGCTACTGGAACAGCCCCGGCGGCAGCATCGGCGGCTACAAGCTCGTCTACACCGATGTCATGGACAACCAGGACGGCGATATCGCCGAGGTCAGCACGCCACTCGACAAGGATGGCCACAGCCAGGGTCTGGCCATCGGGGCGCGGCCCATCTATGACGGTACGATTTCCCAGAGCGGCACCATCTGGGATGCACGCAACCGCTATTCGCTGGCCAATTGCACCTGGTACTACAAGAGCACCAACCAGGCACTCAGGTACCAGACGGTGATCAACCGCACCACGGCGCAAACCAACAAGACGGATTCGCAAGTGGCGCAAAGCACGGCGCAGACGCGGCAGACCACCTACCGCACCCAGCGCCAGGACAAGCAGTTGAAGATGAGTACCGAGCAGAACCAGCAGGAAACCTGGCAGATCCGCAAGAGCACGCTGCAGGTGGTGAAGAACACCACGCAGAATACGGCCAGCATCTGGGCAGTGACGCGCATGAAGTTCCAGGATTACCAGACCTCGGATGTGGTCAAGACCACCGCATGGCAACTGGAGACCCGCAGCCGCACGGCGACCAAGACCACCACCCAGCACAAGCAGACGACCAGCCTGACGCAAAAGACCCAGGTCATTTACAGCATGGCCACCTCATCGCCGCGCCAGACGCAGAGCCAGAACCTGAGGACTTCGGTGCAGGCGAAGCAGAGCACCGACCAGTGGATGGAATGCAACGGCGCCGGCTTCGATTGCCAGCCGGCCCCAAGCTGCACCGCGGTGCCCGAGGTCAGAACCTGTGTGCACAACGTCACCACCGATGTCCCGATCCAGACCTGCACGCCGCAAACCGCCGCCGCCGGCAACAACTGGATCACCAAGACCTGCAGCTATCCGGCAGCGACCAACTACAGCAATGTCGGGGTCCAGACCTGCACCCCGCAAACCGCCGACAATGGCAACAACTGGATCACGCTTACCTGCGCCACCAACAACTTCACCAACCAGCCGGTCAATAGCTGCACGGCCCAGACCGGCGCCGCAGGCAACGCCTGGCTCACGATTTCCTGCCCCGCCGCCGTGACCACCGGCCCCGGCAACGTCGACCCGGCCACCAGTTGCGCCATCGCCGGCGCCAACGGCACCTGTACCGTGGCCGGCACCTCGCCCAACTGGATCCACACCACTTTCACCAAAACCACCACTATCACCGGCAGTTCCGGATCCTGCACCGCCGCCTCTGCCGATGCGGGCAATAGCTGGACGGCGACCAGTTGTTTCAACTGGTCCTCCGCCGCGAATACTCCCGTCAATGCCGTTTGCGTACCGACCGCGGTCGGCGGCCAAAGCCGCGCCACCTTTACGGCGCCGACGGGTCTGGGCTACCCCGGCGGCCACAACACCAGCAACCCGATCTGGGAAAACACCACCTGTGCCGCCAATCCAGTGGTTTCAGTCAGGGTCAAGGACGACGGCTCCATGTGCACCACCCAGACCGCGGCGGCCGGCAATGCATACACCGGCATCGCCTGCGCCAACTCAGGCTACACCGGGTATGCCGCGCATACCGGTGCCGCGTCCTGCAACGGCGGGGCGGTGGGCAGCGTGGTGGACGACTATGGCAGCGATGCCGATGCCGACGGTGCGGATGCCGGCGACTGGCTGCACGTGCAGTGCCGCAAGACGGACAAGACGCCCGGCACGGCGCCGTCATCCTGTGCGCTACAGACCGCCGCCCTGGCCAACAACTGGTATGAGCGCATCTGTGCGACCGGCCAAGCCTACAACAATACCAACCAGATCGCCGGTCCCTGCCCCACCACAGGCTATGCGACGGGCGCGAAGACCGGCTTCACCGGCCCCGGAGGCTACAGCGGCCCGACCGGCACCGTCTACGTCACCACCACCTGCAACAACATCGTGGTGACCGAGGCCTCGAACCCGCGGCCGCCCGCCAGTTGCGGCTGCAACAGCGAGGCCTTCGACATGGTCACGCCGCAGTGCTGCACGGTCAATGCCAGCGCCGGCAATAGTTGGACGCGCACG
>JAIOPW010000154.1 GCA_021413665.1 Rhodocyclales bacterium
CATGGGCACGGTTGCCGAAGTGCTGGCCTCGGCCAGCACTTCGGTCACCGAAGTCGGCCGCGGCCTCGATGCCATTGCCAGCGCCACCGACCAGCAGCGCCGCGTCAGCGGCGAAGTGGCGCAGAACATCGAGTCGATCGCCGCCATGTCGCGCGACAACGCACAAGCCGTGGAACAGACCGCCGCCTCTGCGCAGGAAATGGAAGCCCTGGCAGAAAACCTGCAGAGCACGGTCGGCCGCTTCCGCACTTAAATTCTTTTCCCGGGGGCTTGAAGCCCGGCAATTCACCCTCATATGCGTCGGGTCTCTTCCGGAGCCCGACCCATGCAGGACAATCCATCCCAAGATACCGATGCCACCGTACCGCCAGCACCGACTTCCGGTCCGGCACCCGAAACCACCGTGATCCCCAGCCTGGAAGAGATGCTCCAGGCCGCCGAACTCAAGGCCGCCGAGCACCACGATGCCTGGCTGCGCGCCAAGGCCGAGACCGAGAACGTGCGGCGCCGCGCCCAGGAGGACATCGGCAAAGCCGGCAAGTTTGCCGTCGAGAGATTCTCCGGCGAACTGCTGGCCGTCAAGGACAGCCTCGAAGCGGCACTGGCCAATGAAAACCAGAGCGCCGAAAACCTCAAGGCCGGGGTCGAGCTGACCCTCAGGCAACTGATTGCCGCCTTCGAGAAATCCGGCCTGGCGGAGATCAACCCGCTCGGCGAAAAGTTCGACCCGCACCAGCATCAGGCCATCAGCCAGATCGAGGCGTCCGACGACGCCACCGAAGCCAATACCGTGCTCACCGTCCTGCAAAAGGGCTATGCCCTGCATGAGCGAGTGATTCGCCCGGCGCTGGTGGTGGTTTCGAAGGCCAAGGCTTGAAGCAACCCACAATACCCCCATATCAGGCATAGAGATTCGCTGCAGGACATTCCCGGCGAGCAACATTTTTAAAGGAAAAATCATGGGCAAGATCATTGGCATCGACCTCGGCACCACCAACAGCTGCGTTTCCATCATGGAAGGCGGCAAGCCCAAGGTCATCGAAAACGCGGAAGGCGCACGCACCACGCCGTCCATCGTCGCCTACGCCGACGACGGCGAGATTCTTTGCGGCGCCGCGGCCAAGCGCCAGGCTGTCACCAATGCCAAGAACACCCTGTTCGCCGTCAAGCGCCTGATCGGCCGCCGCTTCGAAGAAAAGGAAGTGCAGAAGGACATCAACATGATGCCCTTCAAGATCGTCAAGGCCGACAACGGCGACGCCTGGGTCGAGGTGCGCGGCAACAAGATGGCGCCGCCACAGGTCTCCGCCGAAGTGCTGCGCAAGATGAAGAAGACCGCGGAAGACTACCTCGGCGAGGAAGTCACCGAGGCCGTGATCACCGTGCCCGCCTATTTCAACGACAGCCAGCGCCAGGCCACCAAGGACGCCGGCCGGATTGCCGGCCTCGACGTCAAGCGCATCATCAACGAGCCGACCGCGGCCGCGCTGGCCTTCGGCATGGACAAGCAGGAAGGCGACCGCAAGATCGCGGTGTATGACCTCGGCGGCGAGGACTTCGACCAGCGCCTGATCGACTATGTCGTCACCGAATTCAAGAAGGAACAGGGTGTCGACCTGAAGAACGACGTGCTGGCCCTGCAGCGCCTGAAAGAGGCGGCGGAAAAGGCCAAGATCGAACTATC
>JAIOPW010000103.1 GCA_021413665.1 Rhodocyclales bacterium
GCGGTCTTTGTTCAGGACAAGGCGACCGGCGAGATTGTCCAGGCACTGCAACGCCACGCCTGCCCCGGCTGACCGGGGGTCAGCCGCGCGGGTGGTGGACGTGGTGCAATTGCTTCAGGCGCTCGCGGGCGACATGGGTGTAGACCTGCGTTGTCGAGATGTCGGCGTGACCCAACAGCAACTGCACCACGCGCAGGTCGGCGCCGTGGTTCAGCAGGTGCGTGGCGAAGGCGTGGCGCAGCACGTGCGGCGAAATGCGCTCCCGCGGGATGCCGACGCGCAACGCGTATTTCTTGACCAGGGTCCAGAACATCTGCCGCGTCATGGCGTTGCCGCGAGTGGTGACGAAGACCGCATCCGAGACATGCTGCTTGAGCAGTTCGCCGCGGGCGCCGGCGACGTAGCGCTGCAGCCATTCGGCGGCGATCTGTCCCAGCGGCACCAGGCGCTCCTTGGAACCCTTGCCCATGACGCGCACCACGTTGTCGTTGAGGCTGACCTCGAACAGGCGGATGCCGACCAGTTCCGAAACGCGCAGGCCGGTGGCGTAGAGCAGTTCGAACATGGCGCGGTCGCGCAGGCCGAGCGGGGTGCTTATGTCGGGCGCGCCGAGCAGGTCTTCCACCTGCTTTTCCGACAGGATCTTGGGAAAGCGTGAAATGGTCGGCGGCTTGTCGATGTTGAGCAACGGATCGACCTGCAGCCGGCCCTGGTCCAGCAGCCAGCGGTAGCAGCGCCGCAGCGTCGCCATCAGCCGGCGCTGGCTGGCCGACTTGATGCCGTCGGGGCGCGCGTGCAGGTAGGCGAGATAGGCGTTGATCGCCGTCTCGCCGGCGCCGGCCAAGGATTCATTGCGCGTCGCGAGGAAGTTGGCGAACAGCGCCAGGTCGCTGCGGTAGCTTGCCAGCGTGTTCTTCGAGAGCCCGTCGGCGAGCCAAAGCGCGTCGATGAATTCGTCGATCAGTGCCTGGTCAGCTTCCCTCATGGTTTAGAAGCCATCGCTTCACGTCGAGCAGGAAGCCGCCGCGCTGCCGCGCGAAGCCGCCGAGGCCATGGTTCGCGCCGACCACGCGATGGCAGGGCACCACGATCGGATAGGGATTGGCGCCGCAGGCGTTGCCCACCGCGCGCGGGCCGCTGCGGATCGCAATGGCGACCTCGCCATAAGTCAGGGTCCGGCCCGGCGGGATCGACGCAATCTGCTCCCAGACGCGGCGCTGGAAATGCGTACCGGCCGGCGCCAGCGGCAAGCCGAAGTCGAAGCGCGGGTCTTTCAACCATGCGCGCAACTGGCGCACGACCTCTTTCGCCAGCGGTGTCTTCGGTGCGATTTCAGCGCAGGGCTCAAGGTAATCGATGCCGGTTACCTCGTCGGCATTGCACGCTATGCCGATGCTGAACGAGGGCGCTGAAAGCACGGCGGAGTAGGGGGTCTCGTTCATCGTCTGCTCCCTTTCGAGGGTAACTGCATCACCACATGAGCACGGCTGATTTCTTCGCGGAAGCTCTCTGGAATGCGCGCCCAATCGAGGACATCCACCAGAATCGGCAGTCCGCTTTCCGACAGCGCTTCGCGCAACCGGCCCAACGCTATCTGGGCCTGGGTTGGATCGACGGGATTGCGCACCACAAGGTCGAGATCGCTGGTGGCATGGGCGCGGCCGTTGAGCCGGCTCCCATAGGCCCACACTTCAGCATCGGGGACATGGGTCCGCAACAGGGGGACCAATTCGGCCCGGTAGGACTCCGGCAGATCAAGCGCGGTCATCGCCGAACTTGTCGCGCAGCACTGACTCGATCCGCCGGGCGTCATCGAGGAAGGCTGGCATCAATGCCAGCGTCAATCGCGCAAACCCCTCTCCGTAGTCATGTGCGGTGTTGTTCCGGTTGTCGCGGTAGACAAACCAGCGCTCGATCTCCGCCGGGTCCATCAGGCCGTGCTTGCCGGCATGGCGCAGTACATCCTTGTAGAACAGCTCGTCAACCGCCTTCGGGCTACCGCCATACGCCTTGATAGCCTTGCGCAGCAATTTTCCCGATATTTCCAGTACCGGTTCAAAGCCCTTTACGACGGCGTTGCGGAAAACCTCTTGGTCGATGCTATCCGGCGCCGCGCCATTGTAGAGCGCAAGCGAAGATTCAAGGGTGTGGACGCAACGCAGGAGGTGGTCTGTGTTTAGCTTCATTGCCAGCAAACGGAAAGGTGGATGACGGCGTTATTGTCCATCCCCGGCAGGTGATCCGCAAGCGGCCTGCAACGGCCGGCGACACACAGTTCGTAGCCGGCGGTATGCGGCGAATGGGCGAGGCGCAACACTGTTTGCGGCGGCAACAGGGGACGATAGCGCCAGACGCCGTCCTTCAGTACGCTGCCGGCCGGCGGCTCCATGCCGGCGCCGGTGCCACGGATGCGCGCCTCGGTGATCACCAGCGCATGGCCCTCGATGCGCCAGTCTTCGTCCCAGCGGATCTTTTCGATGGAGTGGATCCAGCCCAGCGTGAATCCCTCGACCGCGAGCACGGCGCTGACGGCGCCCGCCGCGAGGCAGAGGCTCATGTCGGCGCGAGACGCCGGCGGCGAATCACATGCCAGACCACAAAGACCACGCTCATGCCGAAGCCGATCTCGTCGGTCAAGGGAATCGCGGCAACCAGCATGAAAGCGGCTATGGCGGCAAAGCCGCGCTCGACCATGTTGAGCGGCCCGAGCAGGAAACCGATCGCAGCCGCGCCCCACAAGCTGATCGACAGCACCGCCTTGAACACGATGTAGGCGACGGTGGCGAAGGTCCAGTCGCCTTGCAGCATCAGTTCGGGGCTATACACCGCCATGTAGGGGATGACGAAGCCGGCGATGGCGATCTGCACCGCCTTGATGCCGATCTTCATCGCCGATTCCTTGGCGATTGAGGCGGCGGCGAAGGCGGCCAGCGCCACCGGCGGCGTCAGGTCGGCCATGATGCCGAAGTAGAAGACGAACATGTGGCTGACGATCAGCGGCACGCCGAGCTTGAGCAGTGCCGGCGCCGCAATGGAACTGGTGATGATGTAGTTGGGAATGGTCGGGATGCCCATGCCGAGCACGAGACACACCAGCATGGTCAGCAGCAGCGAGAGGAACAGGCTCTTTTCGCCGACGCCGAGGATGAAGCCGGCGAAGGAGGACGCCGCGCCGGTCAGCGTCAGGACGCCGATGATGACGCCGACGATGGCGCAGGCCACACCGACCGGCAGCGCCTGCTGCGCGCCCTCGACCAGGCTCATCCTGAGCAGGTGCAGCGTCTTCATGCCGCCCTTGAGGGCGAAGGTTTGCGCCACCAGCGCGGCGATCAGCGCCAGCAGCGGGTAGACGCCCCAGGTTTCCATGTTCTTGACGAATACAGCGGCGGTGAGCCCCAGCGCAAACCAGAACACATAGCGGAAGGCCGTGCTGGAGACGCGCGCGGCGATCGCGGCGCCGAGGATCAGCACGGCGGTCAGCACCAGTCCGATCATGCCGGCGAACATCGGCGTGAAGCCGTTGAACAGGGTCCACACCAGCACCACCAGCGGCAGCAGCCGACCAGGTGCTTGCGCCCGGCTTCCAGATGCACCATCCAGAACGCGGTGACGTAATAGAGGATGGCGGGGATCGCCGCCGCCTTGACGATCTCGGCGTAGGGCACGTTGATGTTCTCGGCCATGATGAAGGCCACCGCACCCATTACCGGCGGCATGATCTGGCCGCCCATCGACGAAGTCGCTTCCACCGCGCCGGCGAAGACGCCGGAGTAGCCGAACTTCTTCATCAGCGGAATCGTGAATTGCCCGGTGGTCAGCACGTTGGCCACGCCCGAACCCGAGATGGTGCCCATCAGTCCCGAGGAGATCACCGAGACCTTGGCCGGGCCGCCCTTGGTGTGGCCGACGAAACCGAGGGCCAGCGAGTTGAACAGGTTGATCATGCCCGCGTGTTCGAGGAAGGAGCCGAACAGGATGAAGAGGAAGATGTAAGTGGCCGACACCAGCGTCGGGATGCCGAAGATGCCCTCGGTGCCCAGCGCCAGCTGGTTGATGATCTGGTCGAAGCCATACTCGCGATGGCCGAGGCTGCCCGGCAGCAAGTGGCCGAACATGCCGTAGAGCAGGAACACGCCGCAGACGATGGGCAGGGCGAGGCCGAGCATGCGTCGCGTCGCCTCGAAACACATGATGACCAGGGCCGCGCCGACGACGAGGTCGAGGGTGCTCGGGTCGCCCGAGCGCTGGATCAGTTCGGCCTCGAAGACCCAGTGATAGGTCGACAGCGCCAAGGCGCCTACGGCCAGCGCCGTATCGCCAACGCCGACTTTTGAAAGCTTGCCGCCGCTCTTGAACGCGGGATAAAGAATGAAGGTGATGCAGAGCAGGAAGCCGACATGCAGGCTGCGGATCACCAGGCTGGACAGCGGATGGAAGGCCGCGACGATCAGCTGGTAGGTGGAAAAAACCAGGGCAATGCCATTGAGCACGGCCAGCCAGCCACCGCCGAGCCGGCGTTGCACGCCGTGCTCGGAGAACTCTTCCTGGCCGTGGTCGGGCGCGACGGACTGGACCTGCACGTCAAGGCCCGCTTACTTGATCAGCCCGATTTCCCTGTAATACTTCTCGGCACCAGCATGCAGCGGCGCCGGCGGCGCCTTGGCGGCATTTTCGCGGGTGATGGCCTTGGCCGCGGCGTGGGCCGCCTGCAGGTCGGGCAGGTGCTCGAAGATCGCCTTGGTCATCTTGTAGGCGGCGTCCGTCGACACGCCTTCGTGGCTGACGAGGAAGTTCTGGATCGCCACGGTGGCCACGGCGTCGGTCTGGCCGTTGTAGGTGCCGGCCGGCACGGTGCCGACCTGATAGGCCGCTTCGCCGATCTTCGCCACCACGTCGGCGGGTACCGGCACGATGACGATCTTGACGGACGTCGCCAGGTCACGAATCGCCGCAACACCGAGGCCGGCGGAAATCAGCGTGGCGTCGAGCTGGCGGTTCTTCATCAGTTCCACCGATTCGCCGAAGGGCAGGTATTCGACCTTGGCAAAATCCTTGTAGCTCATGCCGGCGCCGCGAAAGATGTCGCGCGCATTGAGCTCGGTGCCGGATTTCGGCGCGCCGACGGCGATGCGCTTGCCCTTGAGGTCGGCCAGGGTCTTGATGCCGGAATCGGCATTGGCGACGATCTGGATGTAGTTGGGATAGATCGCGGCGATGGTGCGCAGTTTTTTGAGCGGCGTCTTGAAGCCGGCTTCCTCGTTGCCCTTCCAGGCTTCGTTGAGCGCGTCGCCCAGCGTGAAGGCGATCTCGCCGCGGCCGGCCTGCAGCAGGTTGAGGTTCTCGGCGCTGGCCTTGGTGACTTGGGCCGAGGTCTTGGCGCCGGGCATGGCCTTGCCGTAGATCTGCGACAGGGCGACACCCATCGGGTAATACACGCCCGAGGTGCCGCCGGTAAGGACGGTGACGAATTCCTGGGCATGGGCCGTGGCGGCAAGCGCCATGGCCGCTGCGGCGAGCAACAGTGTGCGGACTTTCTTCATGGGTCGATCCTCCGGATATTGGTTTGTTGTGGCCTCAAGCTTACAACAGTCCGGGATCGGCAGCGAAGTGCGGGCACGCGGTAACGCTTCATGACAGAATCACCGGTTACCGCACTTACGCAGGAATTTGCATGAAACCGCCCAAGCTGGAAAACCTCGCCGGAGATTTCTGGGGCGGGTTTGCCGCCATGCTGGTGGCCTTGCCCTCGGCCATCGCCTTCGGCGTCACGATCTATGCCTCGCTCGGCGGCTCCTACGCCGCCTACGGCGCGCTGGCCGGCATCCTCGGCGCCACCGCGCTGGGTCTGGTGGCGTCCTCGATGGGCGGCACCAACCGCCTGATCACGGCGCCCTGCGCGCCGGCGGCGGCCGTGCTGGCGGCGTTCGCCATCGAAGGCGTGCAGCAGGGCCTCGACCCCGCCGTGGTGGTGGTCCTGCTGTCGGCGATCGGACTCGCGGCCGGCGCCCTGCAGGTGCTGTTCGGCGGCGTCGGGCTGGGCCGGCTGATCAAGTACATGCCCTATCCCGTGGTCAGCGGCTACCTTTCCGGCGTCGGCCTCTACATCATCTTCGGCCAGGTGCCGAAGTTCCTCGGCTCGCCCGCCGGCACCAAGCTGGGCCATGCCCTGCTCCACCCGTCGCTGTGGGCCTGGCAGGCCATCACGGTCGGCGCGGTGACCATCTTCGCCATGCTGTTCGCGCCGCGCCTGACCCAGCGCGTGCCGGCCGCGATCCTGGCCTTGCTGGCCGGCGTGCTGTCCTACTTCGGGCTGTCGCTGCTCGATGCCGGACTGCTCGATCCGCGCAACCCGCTGGTGATCGGCCCGCTGGGCAGCTCGGGCGGCGGCGGTTTCGTCGATACCGTGGTCGGCCGCTGGAGCGGCGTCGGCCAGCTCGGCGCGCATGAACTTGCCATGCTGGTGACGCCGGCATTGACGCTGGCCGTGCTGCTCTCGATCGATACCCTGAAGACCTGCGTCGTGCTCGATGCCCTGACGCGCAGCCGCCACGACTCGAACCGCGAATTGATCGGCCAGGGCCTGGGCAACATCGCCTCGGCCGTGATCGGCGGCATGCCCGGTGCCGGCACCATGGGCGCCACGCTGGTGAACATGTCGAGCGGCGCCCTGACCCGCTATTCCGGATTCATCGAGGGTGTGCTTGCCCTGGTGGCCTTCCTGCTGCTCGGCACGCTGATCTCCTGGGTACCGGTCGCCGCGCTGGCCGGGATCCTGATCGTGGTCGGCGTGCGCATGATCGACCGCCACAGCTTCAGCTTCCTCCGGCAGCGCTCAACCATCCTCGACTTCGGCGTGATCGCCGCGGTGGTGGTCACCGCGCTGACGGTAAGCCTGATTGCGGCCTCGGGTGTCGGCATCCTGCTCGCCGTGGTTCTGTTCATCCGCGAGCAGATCGGCGGTTCCGTGGTGCGGCGCAAGCTGCTGGGCAACGAGACCTTCTCCAAGCGCATCCGCACCCACGAGGAAATGGAAATCCTCACCGAGCACGGCAGCCGCGCGGCCATCGTCGAACTGCAGGGCAGCCTGTTCTTCGGCACCGCCGACCAGCTTTACCGAACCCTGGAACCGGAACTCAAGGCGCGCGACTTCCTGATCCTCGACATGCGCCGTATCCAGACCGTCGACGTAACCGCCGCGCACCTGCTGGAACAGGTCAAGGACATGATGGTCGAGCGCAAGGGCTTCCTGATCTTCAGCCAGATCCCGCCCAACCTGCCCTCCGGGCGCGACCTGCAGCAGTACTTCGACCAGGTCGGCCTGATCCACGAAGGCAGCGCCGTGCGCGTCTTCGATGAGCTCGACGACGCGCTGGAGTGGGTCGAGGATCGCATCATCCACGAGGCGGAACTGATGCGCGACGAGGAAAGTGCGCTGGAACTGCACGAGGTGGAGCTGTTCCATGGGCGCAAGGAGCAGACCTTGGTCGAGCTCGAACAGTGCATGGAAAAACGCCATGTCGCGGCCGGCGACACGATTTTCTCGCGCGGCGACGTGGGCGACGAACTGTTCCTGATCCGCCGCGGTGCGGTGCGCATCGTGCTGCCGCTCAACGACCGCCAGTCGCACCACCTCGGCACCTTCGGTCGCGGCGCCTTCTTCGGCGAAATGGCCTTCCTCGACAGCGAAGCGCGCTCGGCCAACGCCGTTGCCTTCACCGACACCGAACTCTACGTGCTCTCGCGGCGCGCCTTCGACAAGTTCGCCGAGGACCACAAGAAGGTCGGCCTGCGCCTCATGGAAGGCATCGCCAGCGTACTGGCGAGTCGGCTGCGTTACACCAATGCGGAGTTGCGGGTGCTGGAGTTGTAGCGTCAGTCAAGCTGGGGGTCACTGACTCTTCCGCGCCCTAAGGAGCCGTTTTGCTTTCGACGCCATGACCGGCGGCAATACGAGGGCGCATTCGGGAGATCATCGAAGCGTTCAGCGTGCTGGAGCACAATCCCCTGATCGGTCGCCCCGTCGCAAACGACTAGCGGGAGTGGGTGATCGGGCGCCGCGCTCACGGCTATGTGGCCTTGTATCGCAATGTTGCCGAAGTCGATACGGTGTTCGTGCTCGCGGTGCGCAGCCGGCGGGAAGCACGCTATGCGGAGCGGGTCGGCGCCAATCCGTAGGCGCGGGTTGCGCTATACCACTCCCACCCCGCGCAGCGCGGCGATCTCCGCCTCGCTGCGGCCCAGTTCCTTCAGTACAGCTTCTGTATCCTGCCCCAGCAAGGGTGGCGCGCGCCGGTAATCGATCGGCGTCGCCGAGAAGTGGATCGGGTTTGCCACCTGCGGCGCTGTGCCGCCGGCAGCATGCGGCATGTCGACGCGCAATCCGCGATGGATCACCTGCGGGTCGGCGAAGACGCCGGCCAGGTCGTTGATCGGGCCGCAGGGTACGGCGGCGTTTTCGAGCAGGGCGATCCATTCGGCGGTGGTCTTCATCACCGTGGTCTGGCGCAGCATCGGGATCAGTTCGGCGCGATGGCGCACGCGCGCGGCGTTGGTGGCGAAACGTTCGTCCCCGCTCCATCCTGCATGGCCGGCGATTTCGCAGAAACGCGCGAACTGGCCGTCGTTGCCGATGGCGAGGATCATGTCGCCGTCGGCGGTGGGAAAGTCCTGGTAGGGCACGATGTTGGGATGGCCGTTGCCCATGCGCCGCGGCGCCTTGCCCGAGACGAGGTAGTTCATGGCCTGGTTGGCGAGGCAGGCCACCTGCACGTCGAGCAGCGCGAGGTCGATGTGCTGGCCTTCACCGGTCTTCTCCCGATGCGCCAGTGCGGCGAGTATCGCGTTGCCGGCATACAGGCCGGTCAGGATGTCGGTCAGCGCGACGCCGACTTTCTGCGGTCCGGCGCCGTCCTCGTCCTCGGCGCGGCCGGTGACGCTCATCAGTCCGCCCATGCCCTGGATCAGGAAATCGTAACCGGCGCGCGCGGCGTAAGGGCCGTCCTGGCCGAAGCCGGTGATCGAACAGTAGACCAGCCTGGGGTTGATCGCCGACAGGCTGGCGTAATCGAGGCCGTAGGCCTTGAGCCCGCCGACCTTGAAGTTCTCCAGCACGACGTCGGATTGCGCCGCGAGTTCGCGCACGATGGCCTGGCCTTCCGGCCGGGTGATGTCGACGGTCAGCGAACGCTTGTTGCGATTGGTGCAGAGGAAATAGGCGGCATCCGTGGTCGGCTGGCCTTCGCCGTCGCCCAGCCAGGGTGGGCCCCAGCCGCGCGTGTCGTCACCGCCCTTGCCATCCGCGCCGGGTTTCTCCACCTTGATCACGTCGGCGCCGAGGTCGCCCAGCAACTGCGAGGCCCAGGGCCCCGCCAGCACGCGCGAGAGGTCGAGCACGCGCAGGTGGGAAAGCGCGCCGGCGGCCGATGGCATGGAAGGCGTCCGTTGCGGCAGCGTCATTCCTTGCCCAGCAGATGCTCCTTGAGGTCGTCCTGCACCGGCTTGTCGCCGAGCCAGATGCGCAGCAGGGCGCGATAGAAGTCTTCACCGGCGATGTCGTTGCCTTTCTGCGCGCCGTTGAAGGTGAGGCGGGTGCCGCTGTCGGGCAGCCAGTCGAGGTTCACCACCGATTTTTCCGGCGCGTTGCCGATCGTCAGCATGGTGCTGCGGAACTGGTCGATCTTGGGCTGTAGGGTTTTCAGCGCCGCCTCGTCGTGGTTGCTCTTCAAGGCTTCGAGCAGGGCGTCGACGAATTGTTCGGCGGTGAGTTCGCGCAGGGTGACGATGGCGATGCGCTTGGCACCCTTGGCGTTGATCGCGTCGGCTGCGCTGGCCGCCTTCTGCGGCAGGTAGAGCCCGATCGCATAGACCTTGAAGAAGGCCCGCTTGCGCATGCCGGCGCCGTTGATCACCGTGTCGCCGGCGCCGACTTTCGTCTTGTCGTCGAATTTCACGCCGGCGATTTCGGGTGCGGCCAGCGCGGGGAGGGAAAGGGCCAGCAGCAACAGGGTGAGCAGCTTCTTCATTGGTTTGTCTCCTCAGGTAAGGGGTGGTTCTGCGCCAATCATACCGCCACCGCAGGCGTGCTATGGTTGCGCGCTTGACCGGAAGGGGGAATTCCATGCAAACCAGCATGCTGGGTGTCGGTGTATTTCTTGCGGCGGGCCTGGCCCATGCCGCCGAACCTGTGCGCGACGTGGTGTCGTCCGCCGCCGATCGCGAGGCTGTTGCGGTCACGGTGTACAACGACGACCTGGCCCTGGTGAAAGAGCGCCGCAAGGTCGATCTGGCGTCCGGCCTCAACCGCCTTTCGCTGCGCGAAGTGGCGGCGCAGATGCGGCCCGAGACCGCGCTGCTGCGCGCGGTGAGCGGGCAGCCACTGGGCCTGGTCGAGCAGAATTTCGACTTCGACCTGCTGACGCCGCAGAAGCTGCTGGAAAAGTACGTCGGCCGCGAGGTCACGGTGATCCGCCCGCATCCGACCAATGACAGCGAAAAGCGCGAACGCGCCACGGTGCTGGCCGCCGGGCAAGCGGGTTTGCCAAACGTGGTCCTTCGCTTCGCCGACCGCATCGAAACCGGCGTGCCCGGGCGTCTGGCCTTCGACAGCGTGCCGCCCAACCTGCGCGACCGGCCGACGCTCTCGGTCCTGCTCGAAGCCGGCGGCGGCAAGCAGGCGGTCGAGCTGTCCTACCTCACCTCCGGTCTGTCATGGAAGGCAGACTATGTCGCCAACCTGTCCACCGACGGCAAGAGCCTCGACCTCAACGGCTGGGTGACGCTGACCAACCGCAGCGGCGCCGGTTTCGACAACACGACATTGCAACTGGTGGCCGGCACCGTGAACCGGGTGCGCCAGCCCGCCCCGCAACTGGCCTACGCCATGGCGGCCCCGGCACCGCGCGCCAAGGGCATGGAAGCGACGCAGGAAGCGCTGATGGATTACCACCTCTACAGCTTCGAGCGGCCGACCAGCATCGCCGACAACCAGACCAAGCAACTCGCCCTGCTTTCCGCCAGCGCCGTGCCGGTGCGCCGTGAATACCTGCTGGCCGGCAACGAGTACTACTACCGCGACCGCTACGCGCAGATCGGCCAGAAGCTGAAGCCCGCCGTCTTCCTGGAATTTGAAAACAAGGGCGCGCAGCTCGGCAAGCCCCTGCCGGCCGGCATCGTCCGTGTCTATGCGCGTGACAGCAAGGGCGCGGCGCAGTTCGTCGGCGAGGACCGGATCGAGCACACGGCGAAGAACGAGAAGCTCAAGCTGCGGCTGGGCGAAGCCTTCGACATCACCGCCGAGCGCAAGCAGACCAGCTACCGGAAGGTCGCCGACAACCTCAGCGAATCGTCATGGCGCATCGATCTGCGCAACGCCAAGGACGAGGCCGTCGTGGTCAGGGTGCAGGAGCCCATGCCCGGCGACTGGGAGATGGCGCAGGAGTCGCAGAAGCACAGCAAGGAATCGGCGCGCGTGGCGTCGTGGAATGTTGCCGTGCCGGCGGCTGGGACGACGGTGCTGGAATATTCGGTGCGGGTGAAGTGGTAATAGTCGGCGCTGATGAAGCCCCTGCGCAGCAGGGCGGTCAAGCAAAGTGCGCTTTCCTCGCCGCTGCGGATGGCGGCACGGCGGCCTTGTGCCTGTTGCAGCGGTTCAGGTTTGCGGCATCAGGTCGGCAATGCCGCGACACGAGACGCTCCGCACCGTCGAGCTCGCGCCGCTAAACTGCCGGCCGCCCGGATGCCTCGATCATGTCCCGCCAGTAATGGGTTGTGACTCCGCTCCCGCGTTGGTTGCTGAACGCGGCGATGGCCCTGGCGAGCGTCTCTACCGGAATGGACCGATATTTGGCGGAAGCGCCGACCATCGCCTTGTCGACCAGCGGAAGAAGCGGAATCAGAACGGATTCTGCCCATCGTCGATCGGCCCGCTCGGCGATGATCATGCCGGGACGATAAATGGCCAGATCGGCAAACCCGAGCGCCTTGAGGGCCTCTTCCGTGCGGCCTTTCAGGCGGGCGTAAAAGACGGACGAACGGGCGTTGGCGTTGGCCGCGGAGAGGTAGGCGAAGCGCGTCGCCCCGGCGGCGCGGCCTGCCGTGGCGAAATCCAGAACGAACTCGTGGTCGATTCGGGTCATCGCCGCCTGCGAGCCGGCGATCTTCAGGGTTGTGCCGAACGTACAGTAACAGTCGTCGAGCTCCACCTCCTGAAGGCTTGTCGCCAGATGATCGAAATCGACCACGCGATTTTCAAGCTTCGCGTGGCGCAGGCCGGTCGCGCGACGGCTCAGGGTGATGATCTTGCTGTAAGCCGGATCGTCCAATAGCAGCGGCAGCAGCTTTTGCCCCGTGGCTCCGCTGGCCCCCAGCAGGGCCGCGATTCCTGGCCGGTTCTCAATCGCGGCGGGCGGCACTATTGCTCCCGTCGGGTGGGTGGCCAGGGCGAACGGTCATGACCAGGGGATATCAGGCGCGAACCTCGCCGTCGCCCAGCACGATCCACTTTTGCGAAGTGAGGCCTTCGAGGCCCACCGGGCCGCGGGCGTGGAACTTGTCGGTGGAAATGCCGATCTCGGCGCCGAGGCCGTATTCGAAGCCGTCGGCGAAGCGGGTCGAGGCGTTGACCATGACCGAAGCCGAATCCACCTCGCGCAGGAAGCGCATCGCGCTGGTGTAGTTCTCCGTGACGATGGCCTCGGTATGGGCGGAGGAATACGTGTTGATGTGTTCGATGGCCTCGTCGATGCCGGCGACGATCTTGACCGAGATGATCGCGGCGAGGTACTCGGCGTAGAAATCCTCCTCGGTCGCCGCCTTCGCCCGCGGCACCAGCTTCATGGTTTCCGCGCAGCCGCGGATCTCGACGCCATGGCTGGCGAGCATGGCGCACAGAGTCGGCGCCAGCGACACGGCGACGGCGCGATCAATCAGCAGCGATTCGGCCGTATTGCAGGTACCCAGGCGCTGTGTCTTGGAATTCTCCAGGATGCGCAGGGCCTTGGCGGGATCGGCCGCCGCGTCGACATAGACGTGGCAGTTGCCGTCGAGGTGCTTGATCACCGGCACCCTGGCTTCCCGCGAAACGCGTTCGATCAGGCCCTTGCCGCCGCGCGGCACGATCACGTCGACGTACTCGGGCATGGCGACCAGGAGGCCGACGGCCTCGCGGTCGGTGGTTTCGATCACCTGCACCGCCGCTTCCGGCAGGCCGGCGGCGGCGAGGCCTGCGTGCACGCAGGCGGCGATGGCCTGGTTGCAGCGGATGGCTTCCTTGCCGCCGCGCAGGATCGCCGCGTTGCCCGATTTCAGGCACAGCGCCGCGGCGTCCGCCGTGACGTTGGGCCGCGCTTCGTAAATGATGCCGACCACGCCCAGCGGCACGCGCATCCGGCCCACCTGGATGCCGGAGGGGCGGCGCTTCATGTCGCTGATTTCGCCGATCGGATCGGGCAGGGCGGTGACCTGTTCGAGGCCCAGCGCCATGGCTTCGACGCCCTTGGCGGTCAGTGTCAGGCGGTCGACCATCGCCGCGTCGAGGCCGTTGGCGCGGGCTTCGGCAACATCGGCGGCATTGGCGGCGAGCAGTTCGCCGCTGCGCGCGCGGACCGCGGCGGCCATCGCCAGCAGGGCCGAGTTCTTCGCCGCGGTCGAGGCGCGCGCCGTCGCCCGCGAAGCTTCGCGTGCCTGCCGTCCGACTTGCTGCATGTAGGTCTTTACGTCCATCACCTTGTCCTGGGTTGCGTCAGGCGCAGCGCCATCTGGAGAAACTCGTCCCACACGTCGCCTTGCGCCAGACCCTTGATCATGCGGTCAATCTTCGCCGCGTGCAAGAGCGCCGGGCGGGCGGCGCTGTTGCGCGCCTCGCTGGCCAGGGCCCAGAGCACCAGCGGCTTGGCCGCATCCTCGCCCTTGAGGCCTTCCAGCGTGCGCGCGGCGCGCACCGTGTCGCGGGCCTTGAGCGCGTCGCGCAGGTCGGACACATCGTAGCGGGCGACATTCATCACCGCGCCTTCGATCTGTGCCAGCGAGACTTCGCCCGGCGGATAGAGCAGGCCCAGTTTCTGGATTTCCTGGTAGGCGGCGAGCAGGTTGCCCTCGACGTGGGCGGCGATGAACTCCAGTGCCGGCCTCGGCGCACTCTGCTTCTGGCGCGCCATGCGTTCGGCGATCCACTGCGGCAACCTGGCCAGCGGAGGTGCGTTGCATTCGATGGCGACGCCGGCATCAGACAGCTTGGTGACCCAGGCCGCCTTCTTTGCCTGCCAGTCGAGTTCGGGCAGGGTGATCAGGGTGACGATGCCGGGGCCCAGGGTGCCGATGTAGCGTTGCAGCGCCTCGCTGCCTTCACGGCCGGGCTTGCCGGAGGGGATGCGCAGGTCGACCAGCTTGCTGCCGCCGAAAAGCGACATGTTGCCGGCGGCCATGAACAGGTCGTCCCACTTGAAACCCGTTCCGGCGACGATGACTTCGCGTTCCTCGAAGCCCTGCCTGCGGGCGGCGGCGCGAATGGCGTCGCCGGCTTCGATCACCAGCAGCGGCTCGTCGCCGTGCAGCAGGTAGAGCGGCGCCAGCGGCTTGTCCAGATGCGCCGCGAGCTGTTCGGGCCGCAACTGCACGGTACTTACTCCGCGACCTTCACCGGCTTCAGCTTCGCCGCCGCCAGGCGTCGCATCAACTGCTGCACCAGGTCGCCCTGCATGTCGCGCCAGAGCAGGGCTTCTTCCGATTCCTTGGACAGCACCAGGTCGTCGCTGAAGGTGATCTCGCGGCGCAGCGTGATGGTGCTGGACGGGATGTATTCGGTCGGACCAACCAGTGCCGGCGCATCGGTGTATTTGACCACCGGCGCGGCCGTGCCGCCGGGAACATTGGCATGCACCTTGAAGCTGAATCTTCGCACCAACTGGAATTCGCGCGCGCGGCCGGCGGCGTTGAGCGAAAGAATGACCTTTTCGGTACTGTCGCCGAGCACCGAGAGGATGGCTTCCGCGTCCTTGCTGTCGGCGACCACCCGGGTTCCCGGCGAGGAGGCTTCGATGTTGCGCTTGAGCAGGGCGTAAAACTCGGATGTCGGCGCCAGCGAAAGGGCGATGGTGGTGAAAGGCAGCGTGTAGCCGGGCAGTTCGGCGCTGCCGCGCAACTTGAATCCGCAGGCGGTGAGCAGGCCGATCAGCAGCAGGATGACGGATAGTTTGGCGGCGCGCATTGGTGACCCCTTAAAGCGTGTTCTCAGACGACGATGTTGACCAGGCGGCCGGGGACGACGACGACTTTCTTCGCCGGCTTGCCTTCCATGAACTTCTGCGCGCCTTCCGAGGCCAGCGCCACGGCTTCGATCGCCGTCCTGTCAGCGCCGACTTTCACGCGGATGTTACCGCGATGCTTGCCATTCACCTGCAGCACCAGCTCTTCCTCGTCCTGTACCAGTGCGTCGGCCAGCGGTTCCGGCCAGGGCGCGGCGAGGATGTCGGCGCCGTAGCCGAGCTCGATCCAAAGCGCGTGGCAGATATGCGGCGTGATCGGCGAGAGGATGCGCAGCAGGATGCCGAAGCATTCGGCGACCACGGCTTCACGGCCTTCGAGCTGCGGCGCCTTCTCCAGGCTGTTGAGCATTTTCATTGCCGCCGAGGCGACGGTGTTGAACTGGAACTTGGAAAGGTCGTAGTTGGCCTGCTTGAGCAGCAGGTGGGTGTCGCGACGCACCGCCGCCAGCCCGTCGGGCAGCTTCGCCGGCATCGCCGCGCGCGCCCTTGTCGCTGCCTGCGAGGCGTGGCCGAAGGCCCAGACCCGGCGCAGGAAGCGGTAGGCGCCCTCGACGCCCGAGTCGGACCACTCCAGCGTCTGTTCCGGGGGCGAAGCGAACATCATGAAGAAGCGCGCGGTGTCGGCGCCGAACTCGTCGATCAGCGATTGCGGATCGACGCCGTTGCGCTTGGATTTCGACATGGTGCCGACGCCGCCGTAGTCGACCGGCTGGCCGTCGGCCTTCGACGTTGCGCCGACGACATGGCCACCTTCGTCGCGCTTCAGGTCGACTTCCTCGGGAGCGAAATACTCGATGCCGCCCTTGTCGGTGCGGCGCGAGAAGATGTGGTTGAGCACCATGCCCTG
>JAIOPW010000272.1 GCA_021413665.1 Rhodocyclales bacterium
CGCCTGGTGCAGGCCGACCCGCTGCTGGCGACGCGCGTGGTGGCCGTCGCCAATTCGGTGATCTACAACCGCTCCGGGCAGTCCGTCAGCAACATCAAGAACGCTGTGTCGCGCATCGGTTTCAAGACCCTGCGGGTGCTCGCCGCGTCGGTGGTGGTGCGGCAAATGGAAAGCATGGCGACCACGCCCGAGCATCGCAAGCTGGCGCGCCTGTTGTGGGAGCGCACCGCGCACGTGGCCGTGCTGGCGCACCTGATCGCGCGCAAGGTCACCCATCAGGACCCGGATTCGGCCTTCTTCGCCGGCATCGTGCACGAGGTCGGCGGCTTCTTCCTGATCGCCCGCGCCGGCGACTATCCCGGACTGCTGGAGGGCGAAGAGGGTAGCTTAGCCGCCTGGGTCGAGGGCGGCGGCGCCGAGGTGGGCCGCGCGGTCCTGAGGCGGCTGAGTGTCCCGGAGGCGGCGATGACGGCGATCGAGGGGCTGTGGGATGGCTATCTGGCGATGCCGCCCAAATCGCTCGGCGACACCCTGCTGCTGGCCAGCCAGTTGGCACCGGTGGAATCACCGCTCGACAAGCTGGCCGGCGAGGGCCGCGACGGCGCCCGGGTGCAGATCGATGTGGCCCTCGACGAGGAAACGCTGAGCGGCATCCTCAAGGAATCCGAAGTAGAAGTCGCATCCCTGATCGGCGCCCTCTACGGGTGACGGGCGCCTCGTGAGTATCCACCGCTTTCAGCTGCAGGGCGAGTTCATCGAGCTGAACGTCCTGCTCAAGCTGCTGGCGCTGGCGCCCTCCGGCGGCGGTGCCAAGGCGCTGATCGTCGAGGGTGCGGTCACCGTCGATGGCGTGGTCGAATCGCGCATCCGGCGCAAGCTGCGGGCGGGCAATTCGGTGCGGGTGGCTGATCAGGAAATCCGGGTGCTCGCGACCGACGACGAACCGGCCCCTGAAGAATCGGGCAGCAGATGACCATCCAGTGGTTCCCCGGCCACATGACCTCGGCGCGCAGGAAGGCCGCCGAGACCATGGCGCTGACCGACGTGGTGATCGAGGTCTGCGATGCGCGCCTGCCCGAGGCCAGCAGCAATCCGATGATCCGCGAACTGCGCCTGCACCGCCAGCGTCCGTGCCTCAAGCTGCTCAACAAGGCCGACCTCGCCGACCCGTTGGTGACGCAGGCCTGGCTCGATTTCTACAACAGCCAGCCGGGGGTCAAGGCCGTCGCCATATCGAGCAAGAGCCCGGGCGAGGCGGCGCGGGTTCCCATCCTGTGCAAAAGCCTGGCGCCGCATCGCAATGACGGCGTCAAGCCGCTGCGCATGCTGATCATGGGCATTCCCAACGTCGGCAAGTCGACCCTGATGAATGCGCTGCTCAAGCGCCGCGTGGCCGCCGTCGGCGATGAGCCGGCGGTGACCAAGTCGCAGATGCGCATCGACCTCGGGCGGTCGATGACCATTACCGACACGCCGGGCCTGATGTGGCCGAAGATTACCCACGACAGCGATGGCTACATGCTCGCCGCCAGCCACGCCATCGGGCGCAATGCGGTGATCGATTCGGAGGTCGCGGTTTTTCTCGCCGACCTGCTGCTCGAACACTATCCGGCAGCGCTCGCCGAGCGTTACGGCTTTCCCGTCGCGGGTATCGACGGTGTCGGCGCGCTCGAAGCCGTGGCGAAGAAACGCGGCTGCGTGATCCAGGGCCGTCGCGGCGGCGAGCTCGACCTGGAAAAGGCGGCGATGGTGCTGCTGACCGACTATCGCAACGGCAAGCTCGGCCGCGTCAGCCTGGAAAGCCCCGCGAGCCGCGCCGCGATGCTGGGCGCGGCAACTGCCCACATCGAGACCCCGGCGATCCCCGAATAGCAGCGTCCGGCGCCGTGCAACGGCGCCTGCTTCGTTCCTCCGCAACCCGGCTGCCCAGGATTCCGCAGTGCAGCATTGATCCCTGGATGCCTGAGTTCGTTCACCCTGCCGACGACGCGGTAAATGCACCGATACGGCGCACAAAAAGTCGTTTACAGCCTTTGGCAGTATCAGTATGATTCCCGCTGTATTACAGAACTATGTTCCGCCAAGCGGAACACATAGGTTCAGCCACCGGTTTTGTCGAAACCGGATTACAAATACATGAGGAGACACCCGTGAAGAAACCATTTGTCCGCAGCCTCGCGCTTGCCGCAAGCACCCTGCTGATCGGCGGCACCGCTTTCGCCCAGGTCAAGATCGCCTACATCGATCCGCTTTCGGGCCCCTTCGCCAACGTCGGCGAGGCCGGCCTCAAGGGCTTCAAGGAAGCCGCCGAGGTCCTGGTCAACGCCAAGGGCGGCATCATGGGCCAGAAGCTGGAATTCGTCGGCTTCGACAACAAGGGCAGTCCGCAGGAAAGCCAGATCCAGCTCAAGGCCGCGATCGACCAGGGCTTCCGCTTCATCACCCAGGGCAACGGCTCCGGCGCCGCACACTCGCTGATCGACGCGGTCAACAAGTGGAACGCGCGCAACCCGGACAAGACGGTGCTGTTCTTCAACTACGCCGCCGTCGATCCGACGCTGACCGGCGAGAAGTGCAGCTTCTGGCATTTCCGCTTCGACGCCAACGCCGAAATGAAGATGGAGGCCATCACCAACTACATGGAAGCGGACAAGAAGATCAAGAAGGTCTTCATCATCGGCCAGGACTACGCCCACGGCCACCAGGTGGCGAAGTACACCAAGGAAATGCTGGCCAAGAAACGCAAGGACATCCAGCTCGTCGGCGAGGACCTGCACCCGATCGGCCGCGTCAAGGATTTCGCCCCCTACATCGCCAAGATCAAGGCCTCGGGCGCCGACACAGTGGTCACCGGCAACTGGGGCAACGACCTCTCGCTGCTGGTCAAGGCCGCCAAGGATGCCGGCCTCAAGGCACGCTTCTACACCTTCTATGCCGGCGGTCTCGGCACGCCGCAGGCCATGGGCGCGGCCGGCGAGAACCTGGTGCTGCAACTGACCGAGTGGCACATGAACGTGCCGACCAAGTCGACCGAGAAATTCGCCATGGACTTCAACAAGAAGTATCCCGGCGTCTGGTTCTACTACCTGCGCGTCAACACCATGACCGAGATGGTGGCCAAGGCGATGAACACCGCCAAGTCGACCGATCCGAAGGCCGTCGCGATCGCGCTGGAAGACATGCGCTTCCCGGCCGAAAACGGCGAGGTCTGGATGCGAAAGAGCGACCACCAGTTGATGCAGCCGCTCTACATTTCGGTGTTCAGCAAGGCCGACGGCAAGGCGGTCAAGCACGACTCCGAAGGCACCGGCTACGGTTGGAAGACTGTTGCCTCGGTCACGCAGCGCGATTCGCAATTGCCGACGTCCTGCATCATGGAACGTCCCTGAACCGGGCGAACCAGCTCGCCCGGCAGGGCCATATGCGGCCCGCCCCCTCCCGACCTCCCCCTCGCGGGGGAGGCGATTGATCTGCTCGCTGCGCTCGACCACCAACCCGGGATTACCCGGACTCGGATTAGCCTTCGACAGTAACCGCCCTTGAGGATGCAATGGAGTTCGTCGCCATCTCGCTGCTGAACGGCATCACCTACGGCCTGCTGCTGTTCATGCTGTCCAGCGGCCTGACGCTGATCTTCAGCATGATGGGCATCCTCAACTTCGCCCACGCCAGCTTCTACATGCTGGGCGCCTACTTCGCCTACCAGATCAGCACTTGGGTCGGCTTCTGGCCCGGCCTGCTGGTTGCGCCGCTGCTGGTCGGCGCCGTCGGCGCCATGGTCGAGCGCTACGGCCTGCGCCGCGCCCACCGCTTCGGCCATGTCGCCGAACTGCTGTTCACTTTCGGCCTGGCCTTCCTGGTCGAGGAAATCGTGCATCTGATCTGGGGCAAGACCTCGGTCGACTACAAGATCCCGCTCGAACTCGACGGCACGCTGTTCACGCTGTTCTCCACCGACTTCCCGATCTACAAGGGTTTCATGATGCTGGTCTCGGTCGGCATGCTGGTCGCCCTCTACGCGCTGCTGACGCGTACCCGCATCGGCCTCATCATCCAGGCGGCGCTGACCAAGCCGGACATGGTCGAAGCGCTCGGCCACAACGTGCCTCGCATCTTCATGCTGGTTTTCGGCGGCGGTACCGCGCTGGCCGGACTGGCCGGCGTCATCGGCGGCAATGCCTTCATCACCGAACCGGGCATGGCGGCCGCCGTCGGCAGCATCGTCTTCGTCGTGGTCGTGGTCGGTGGCCTCGGCTCGCTGGGCGGCGCCTTCATCGCTTCGCTGCTGATCGGCTGCATCCAGACCTTCTCGGTGGCTCTCTCGATCTCGATCACCGACGTTTTCGCCCTGATAGGCGTCACGCTGCCCGCGGGCTCGCAGGTCGCCCGCCTGACCATCACGCAACTGGCGCCGGTGCTGCCCTACCTGCTGATGGTGGCGATCCTGATCTTCCGCCCGCGCGGCCTGATGGGGGCACGGGAAAATTGAATAGCGCGGTTTTTTCCCGTGGCCGCCTGCTGCTCTGGGGCGGCTGCCTGCTGCTCGCCCTGGCCCTGCCACTGGTTTTCAAGAGCGGTTTCCTGATCTCGCTGCTGTGCCAGATGGGCATCATGGTGGTGTTCGCCCTCTCCTACAACATGCTGCTCGGCCACACCGGGCTGCTCTCCTTCGGCCACGCCGTGTACTATGGCCTCGGCGCCTTCGCCACGATGCACACCCTGAATGCCGTCGGCAAGGGCGGCGACCCGCTGACGACGGCCCTGCTGCCTTTAGTCGGCGGCGTCGCGGGGCTCGTCGCGGGCGTGCTGCTCGGCTACGTGACGACACGCAAGGCCGGCACCACCTTCGCCATGATTTCGCTGGGCATCGGTGAACTCGTCGCCGCCTGTTCGCTGATGTTCCCGGGCGTGTTCGGCGGCGAAGGCGGCGTATCGGGCAACCGCGTGGTCGGCAAGGACGCCTTCCTCGGCTTTACCTGGGGGCCGCAGGTCGAGATGTACGGCCTGATCATTCTCTGGGCCTTCATCTGCACCGTCGCCATGTTCGCACTGACGCAGACCCCGCTGGGGCGCATGGCCAATGCCGTGCGCGACAATCCGGAGCGCGCCGAGTTCGTCGGCTACGACACCGAGCGCGTGCGCTTCCTGATGGTGGTGCTATCCGGCCTGTTTGCCGGCGTCGCCGGCGGGCTTTCGGCGCTGAACTACGAAATCGTCACCGCCGAAACCCTCAACGCCCACACCTCGGGCGTGGTGCTGCTGATGACCTTCGTCGGCGGCATCGGCTTCTTCTACGGGCCGATCATCGGCGCCATCCTGATCACCGTGATGCAGATCGTGATCGGCGGCATGACCCACGCCTGCTTCCTCTTCATGGTACTGATGGCGCCGGGCGGTATCGCCAGCGTGATCGCGATCCAGCGCAACCTCTGGCTGGCCGGACTGTTCGGCCGCATGGTGCCGCACTACCTGGCCGCGGCCCTGCCGGTGCTGATCCTGCTGGCCGGACTGGTCGGCCTGGTCGAACTCAGCTACGCCCTGCTCGCCGGCGAAGGAGTCGGCGCCGGCGACACGGTGACGAAGGTGATGGGCATGCAGCTCCAGCTCAACACGCTCGGTCCGTGGCTCACCGCGATCGCCGTCACCGCCGTCGGCCTGGCGCTGACGCGCTGGACCGGCGGCAAAGCCCGCATAGCCTGGAATGCGGCGCTGTCTACATTGCATGGAGACAAGCAATGAACGCCCCGGCCATACGACTCCAGGGGCTGCGCAAGAACTTTGGCGCCAGCGAAATCATCCGCGGCGTCGACCTCGACATCCATCGCGGTGAGCGCCACGCCATCATCGGCCCCAACGGCGCCGGCAAGTCCACGCTGTTCCACCTGATCAGCGCGCGCCTGCCGGCCTCCGAAGGCCGCATCGAACTCAAGGGCGAAAGCATCATCGGCCTCAAGCCCTTCGAGATCAACCGCAAGGGCCTGTCGCGCAGCTTCCAGATCACCAACATCTTCCACAACCTCTCGGTGTTCGAAAACCTGCGCTGCGCCGTGCTGTGGTCGCTGGGCTACCGCTACTCCTTCTGGCACCGCCTCGCCGGCCTCAAGGACGCGCGCCTGCGC
>JAIOPW010000049.1 GCA_021413665.1 Rhodocyclales bacterium
CGCGGGTTCGGACGTGGCGGCCGACCATGACGTTCTCCAGCGCGGTCATGTTGCCGAAGAGGCGGATGTTCTGGAAGGTGCGCGCGATACCCGCGGCGGCCACCTGGTGTGGACTTTCGAGGTTCAAGGGTACTCCGGCAAGCATGACGTCGCCGCTGTCACGCGGGTAAAGGCCCGTGAAAACATTGAATAGTGTCGTCTTGCCGGCCCCATTCGGCCCGATCAGGCCGTAGATTTCGCCGCTGCGTATTGTCAGCGAGACATCCTTCAGCGCATGGACACCGCCGAAGCGCTTGCCTATGTTGCGCGCTTCGAGCAGGACGTCAGACATCGGAAAACCTCTTGGCCAGGGAGGGCACTTCCTTCGACAAGCTCAGGATGAGCGGGAATGCATCAAGACCGACCATGGTGAGCCTGTCGAACCATGCGCCCTCCGTGTCCTCTGTGGCAAATGGGTTTTGACTCTTCACGCGCGTCCTTCGCTCATCTCGCGGCGATGTCTGGTTTCAGGCCACAAGCCTGCTGGCCGGAAGCGCATGGTCAGCACCAGCGCGAGGCCGAACACCAGCATGCGCAGCACCTCCGGATCGACCAGCAGTTTTCCGAACAGCGCCTGCTGCACCGGTTCCACGGTGTAGCGCAGCAGTTCCGGCATGAAGGAAAGCAGCACGGCGCCCGCGATCACGCCCCGGATATTGCCCATGCCGCCGAGCACAACCATCGCCAACACCATGATCGACTCGTTCAGCACGAAGCTTTCCGGGCTGACGAAGGTCTGGATCGCGGCGAACATGCCGCCGGCGATGCCGCCGAACGATGCGCCCATGGCGAAGGCCAGCAGCTTGATGTTGCGCGTGTTGATGCCGCCAGCCTTCGCCGCGACCTCGTCCTCGCGAATCGCGACCCAGGCGCGACCGATGCGCGAATCCTGCAGGCGGCGGTTGATCACGATCACCGCCAGCAGCACCAGCAGCAGGAAATAGTAGTACTTGATCGGGCCGCTGAAGACGAATCCGGCAAACGTATCGCTGGCGGAAAAGCTCAGCGGCCCGACCTGGAAGGAGTCGATCCGGTTGATGCCCTTCGGACCGTTGGTCAGATTGACGGGCGCCGACAGGTTGTTCATGAATATGCGCACAATCTCGCCGAAGCCGAGGGTGACGATGGCAAGGTAGTCGCCGCGCAGGCGCAGGGTCGGCGCGCCGAGGATCACGCCGGCCAGGCAGGCAATGGCGGCGCCGATCGGCAGGATGACCCAGAAGGGCAGGTGCAGCCCGAAATGCGGCGATGCCAGCAGCGCATACACATAGGCGCCGACGGCATAGAAGGCGACGTAGCCGAGGTCGAGCAGGCCGGCGAAGCCGACCACGATATTGAGGCCCAGCGAAAGCAGCACGAACAGGATGGCGAAATTGGTGATGCGAACCCAGGCCGTGCCGGCCGAGGCCAGGAGGAAGGGCAGGGCGATCAGCGCGGCGGCGATCATCAGCAGTCCCAGTTTTTCGCGTGCGGTCACGCTGCCTCCGCCGGGCCGTCCCAAGGAGGCAGCAAGCCATGACCCGGAAGCCACGTGAGTGGCTGAACCTTGGTCACCCCCTTTTGCGGAAAGGGGGTTGGGGGGATTGTTGTCATGGTCAGGCACGCTCCGAAACGCGTTCGCCAAGCAGGCCCGAGGGGCGGAACACCAGTACCAGAATCAGCATCAGGAAGGCGAAGACGTCCTGATAGTTGCTGCCGAAAATAACGAAGTTTCCGCCGTCGGCACATTGCTTGCCCAGCCATGCATGTGCCGCGGGCCAGCCGCAGAGGTCGGTGAATTCGCCAATGTAGCCGGTGCCCAGCGCTTCTACCAGGCCGAGGAGGATCCCGCCCAGCATGGCTCCGGCAATGTTGCCGATGCCGCCCAACACGGCCGCCGAGAAGGCCTTGAGTCCGAGCGTGAAGCCCATCGTGTAATGGGCGATGCCGTAGTAGCTGCCGTACATCACGCCGGCCACGGCGCCCAGTCCGGCGCCGATGACGAATGTGGCGGCGATCACGCGGTCGGCATTGACGCCCATCAGGCTGGCGACGTGGACGTTTTCGGCGGTGGCGCGGATGGCGATGCCGAAACGCGTGCGATAGACGAACCAGGAGAGGCCGGCCATCATCGTTAATGACAGAAGAATGATGGCGATCTGTACGCTGCTGATCGCGGCGCCGCCGATGCCGAAGACATGGTTGTCCATGATCTGCGGAAAGGCCAGCGGATTGCGGCCCCAGGCCAGCAGGGCCAGGTGCTGCAGGATGATGGACATGCCGATCGCGGTGATCAGGGGGGCCAGCCGGGGGGCGTGGCGCAAGGGTCGATAGGCCAGGCGTTCCAGCAGATAGCCCATCACCATGCAGGCTGGAATCGCCGCGATCACGCCCGCCAGCACGATCACCAGCGGCGGCAGGCCGCTGCCGGCGAGCGAGGTGATGATCGAAAACGCAACCATGGCGCCGATCATCACGACTTCGCCGTGGGCGAAGTTGATCAGCTGGATGACGCCGTAGACCATCGTGTAACCAAGCGCGACCACGGCATAGACGCTGCCGGTGGTGAGGCCGTTGATGATCTGCTGGAGCAGGATGTCCATGGGTCACGTGTGCCGAA
>JAIOPW010000050.1 GCA_021413665.1 Rhodocyclales bacterium
CCGGAGTGGCCGGCCAAGTCGAACACCGCACTCGACCTCTACCTGCCCTCGACCGTGCTGGTCACCGGCTTCGACATCATTTTCTTCTGGGTGGCGCGCATGGTCATGATGACCAAGCACATCACCGGCAGGATTCCCTTCAAGGATGTGTACGTCCACGGCCTGATCCGCGACGCGGAAGGCCAGAAAATGAGCAAGTCCAAGGGCAATGTGCTCGACCCGATCGACCTGATCGACGGCATCACGCTCGACGACCTGGTCAAGAAGCGCACCACGGGCCTGATGAATCCGAAGGACGCGACCAAGATCGAAAAGCGCACACGCAAGGAATATCCGGACGGCATTCCCGGCTTCGGTACCGATGCACTGCGCTTCACCTTCCTTTCGCTGGCTTCGCCGGGGCGCGACATCAAGTTCGACATGCAGCGCTGCGAGGGCTACCGCAACTTCTGCAACAAGCTGTGGAACGCCACGCGTTTCGTCCTGATGAATTGCGAAGGCCAGGATTGTGGCCTGGCCGAGCATGGCTCGGCTGCCTGCACCGGCAGCTACCTCGACTTCTCCCAGGCCGACCGCTGGATCGTCAGCCGCCTGCAGAAGGTCGAGCAGGAAGTCGCGCAGCACTTCGCCGACTACCGCTTCGACCTGCTCGCGCGCGCGATCTACGAATTCGTCTGGGATGAATACTGCGACTGGTATCTGGAACTGGCCAAGGTCCAGGTGCAAAAGGGCACGGAGGCCCAACAGCGCGCCACCCGGCGCACCCTGGTACGGGTTCTGGAAACCGTGCTGCGCCTGGCACACCCGCTGATCCCTTTCATCACCGAGGAGCTCTGGCAGACCGTCGCCCCGCTGGCCGGCCGCGCCGATGCGGCGGACGAGACGCGGTCGCTGATGATGCAGGCCTACCCGAAGGCCGACCTGTCGCGTTGCGACGCGGCGGCCGAAGCCTGGGTGGCGCGCCTCAAAGACATGCTCACCGCCTGCCGCAGCCTGCGCGGCGAAATGAACATCTCCCCAGCGCAGAAAGTCCCCTTAGTCGGCGCTGGCGATACGGCGATCCTGGACGCTTATGCACCCTATCTAGCCGCGTTGGCCAAGCTCTCCGAGGTCACCACGGCAGAAGTGCTGCCCGATTCCGAAGCGCCGGTGCAGATCGTCGGCGAGTTCCGCCTGATGCTGAAGATCGAGATCGACGTCGGCGCCGAGAAGGACAGGCTGGTGAAGGAAATCACCCGGGTCAGGGGCGAGATCGAGAAAGCCGAGAAGAAACTTGCCACCGAGAGCTTCGTCTCACGCGCCCCGGCTCAGGTCGTGGCGCAGGAACGCGAACGCCTGCATGGCTTCGCCGCGCTCTGCGAAAAGCTTGTGGCGCAACTCGCCCGCCTGGGATGATCTGAAACAAGAAGCCCGGCTCATGGCCGGGCTTCTTCAGGCAATGCAACCGCGCCGCTTGATCAGCGCGCGTCCTTCTTGCCGCCGACGGTCAGCGACAAGGCCTCACGGATCGCTTCGGGCGACTTCATGATGTTCATGAAGCTGTTGGCGCCCATCATCGACAGGTCCGGAAAGCTCACGGCAATGCGAAAGCGCGCGTACTGGGCGTAAACAGTCTTGTCAGAGACGAGGATGTCGTAAGGCAGGTGCGCCGCCGACTTCACGTCCTTGAAGTCAATCTCGCTCATCAGGTAGCTGTCGTCCATCATCTTGCTGTCGCCCGCCCCCTTCATCGCCACGCCGAACAGGACTTCCTTCTTGCCCGCCACGTCGACACGGTAGACCTTGGTGACGCCCTGCTTGCCCGCGGCAAGGCCGGCTTCCACCGCCTTGACCGCCTCCTCGTGACTCGGATAGCTGACGAAGGTGTTGTCCTCGTTGAAGTACTCCATGCCGAAAGCGTAGTGGTACTTGCGCAACTGTTCCGCCGTCAGGCCCTTGGCGCCATATTCCTCCACTTTGCCCAGCGCCGCCTGAAGCTTGGCTGCCGTATCCTTGAGATCACCGCCCATGCGGTAAACATTGGCCCAGTAGGTCGGGTTGGTATAGGAGACCTGCACCTCGTCCTTCATCTTGACCACCGCCACGCGCATTGCCGCGCCATAGCCGCCATGTTCGGACTTTGCCGCCGTGCTGCGCAGTTCGTCGTTGGTCACGCCGATTACGGTCGTGTTGGCGTAAGGCGAGTAGCTGCCGGCGACGGTGAAGCCGGCCTTGGCCAGCGCCGCCTTGGTCGCCTCGACCTTCTGCGCCACGTCGCCGGCGCCTTTCGAAGCCAGCACGAAAGGCTTCAGCACGGCATCCTGTGCAAACGTGACGGTGGCACTAAGTGCCAGGACCAGCAAACTCAAACTCTTCCAGATTCTGGACATATCTCTCTCCCTTGGGACTTGGTGTTTTTGGAATTTTAGAAACAACAAGGGCTGAAAGCGTCGCCGCTTTCAGCCCTCTTGATGGAACTACGCCATTCGACAGTCTCAGTCGCTTAGAACTTGATGCCGTAAGCCAGACCGAGCGAGTCTTGCGACATGTGCAGATTTGCTTCGCCAGCGCCCATTCCGGTGGCTGCCACTGAACCCGAACCATTGACGGTCTTCTTGAAGGCGTGCATATAACCCACGGTCAGTTCATTCTTGTTCGCCAAGGTCCAGGTACCACCCAGGGTCAGGTGGTTTTCGACCACGCCAGGTGCGAGGATATTGAAGAATGTCTCCCTGGCCGGAATCGGCTGCCGGTTGGTACTAACGCCCGCGCGCAACGTCATATCCTTGCTGAGTTCGTAGCTGACACCAAGCTTGAAAACAGTCATGTCACGCCAGCCGAAACCCGACCCACCGCTCGTCCCGAGGAGGCACCCCGCACCGCCGCAGTTCGGATTGGCAATCGCCTTGACGCTGCCGTAGTTGATCTGCTGGATATCGGCCGCGACGGTCAGCTTCGGCGTTGCCTTGACGGCAATGCCGATACCATAGTTCTCGGGAATGTCAAACCGGCCTTCTTCTGCAAAGAGACCCTTGTAGTCGTTGAACTTCCCCTTGATCTTGGAAGCGTAGGTCGCCCCCAACGTTACGTTTTCACTAACCTGACCGGTCCAACCCAGGCGCAGACCCCATCCTGTGGAATGATCGTTACCTCGATTGGTCACGCTGCCGGCATGTAAGCTACCAGCACCATCAAATGGTTGCAGACCGGTAGCGCCGAAGGTCTGGTAAGCCATCACGATCGAGACACCGAGCGCATGGTCCTTGTTCAGCCTCATCGCAAAGGTCGGCGCAATAAACAACTGCTCAAGATTCACTCCAGCAGGATTCTGGCCGCCAATAGCAACAAACGGGCTGATGTTGTACTTCGTATTCATGCCGCCGTTGCCATAAACACTGACGCCCACCGACATATCCCAGCCCAGCATCTTGTTGTAACCGAATTCGGGAACGAGGAAGCTCGAATCACCATTGCCGTCGTAACTGCCGTTGATGCCCACTCCGGTACCAACAATCTCCGCGCCACGGTTAGGCTTGAACCAATCGACGCCAAGATCAAGGCGATCACCCACCATGACCATGCCGGCCGGGTTGGTTGCCGCAGCCAAACCATCCTGAGGCAATGCAATGCCTACACCTGCCATGCCCTTGGCCTTCATGCCATACCCGTGCGCGAAATAGCCGTTCGTTGCGAATGCCGAGCCGGATGCGGCGGCGATGGCGATGAGTGCTGCAATCTTGTTTAGTTTCATGAAATCTCCCCTTGAGGCGTTCTGTTTCAGATAGTTATGGATTGAACCTTAAGTAAATACTCAAGTCGAGCCGTTTTAATCCAAACGCGTCGACCGACGTTGCGAATTTGCTACATGTACAGCGAAACATCAGCCTTCTGCGCCACGGGCAGGAAAGTGGCCGCGCCAGCGTAATCGATGCCGGAAATGAAGTCGTCGTGGCTGAAGCCGAACAGTTCCACCGTCATCTGGCAGGCGATGAATTTGACGTCGGCCTCTTGTGACAGGCCGCGCAATTCCTCGATGGTGGCAACGCCGTTGTTCTTGATGGTCTGCTGCATCAGCATCGTCGCAATGTTCTCGAAACCGGGCACGCCGGCCTGGATCAGGTTCGGGATGTTCCAGTTGATACCCTTGAACCACTCCGGGCCAAAAGGCATTTTCATTGGCATGCCGGGGTTGCCCAGCGGGCTCACCTTCAGGTCGGAGACGTCCTTCTTCAGCAGGTTCAAGCCATAGAAAGTGAAGAAGATCGACACATCCCACCCCAGCGCGGCCGCCGTGGAACCGAGGATGAAGGGCGGATAGGCCCAGTCGAGCGTGCCCTTGGTGGCGATGATCGCCATCGATGGCGTTTTCGACTCCTCGCGCTGGCGCAGGGCGTCTTCTATCTTCTGCGGCAACAACTCTTCGAGCCGGCGATTGACCAGTTCATCAATGCTTGCGATTTCCGGATTTGCGCCCATGTTTAATCTCCCTGTCGACATGACTACTTATGGATACTCTTATGAATCGCACTGCAACAACCAGACAATTTTTTCTATACCGCCATTGCAGCCAGTGATTTTGGCAACATCGCAATCGGAAAGTCGGCGCCGACGGGCCCCGAAGGAAGCCTCCTTGGGAGATATAGCGATTTCAACGCCCCAATAGAAACGACCCGCACGGGGCGGGTCGATCAGCCCAAAACCTGCGGCTTACTTGCGCTTCATGAAAAATTCGAATTCCTTGTCCTTCTCGGCGCTGGCCAGCAATTCATTGCCTGTTTGCTTGGCGAATGCGGCGAAGTCCTTCACAGACCCAGGGTCGGTGGAGGTGATTCGCAATACCTGTCCCGACTGGAGTTCAGCCAGCGCCTTCTTGGCACGCAGGATGGGCAGCGGACAATTGAGACCGCGGGCATCGAGTTCCTTGTCGAAATTCATGTTTTCTTCCTCTCTCGTGAATGGTTGTGGTGATGCGGTTTGCAAAATTTAGCGTTCAATAATAGACCGAAAGCCCATGCTCAACAACTGCGCTTTGCGCGCCGGGGATTCCGCTTTGCCGGCCCGCGAAGCGGAATTCCCGGCAGGCAGAGCCCCGGCCCGGGCTCAGGCGATGGACTGGTAATACAGGTTCTGCGGATGATTGGCCTGGGCGAAGAAGAACCAGCGTTCCGCCATGAGGCCCGCGTACTGCGCGATGAAGGCCAGAACCAGCGCCCCGATGCTTCCCTGCACTCCAAAAAACAACAACAGAATCGGCACCGGAAACACCGCCAGCAGGAAAAACCACTTAACGCCACGCAGCACGGCAACCGGCTGTCCATGAAAAAACTCGCGGGTGTTGAAGCTGCCGCCCATGAAGCCTTGCGCCTTTTGCACGATCCGCGGGTGCTTGATGCCGATGGCTGTCTGCATGGTCGATTTCGGCTTCAGCCGCGCATTGCGGTAGAGAGACGCGCTGCGGGAGATCAATCCGAGCAGGGTGATGATTGCCGCCCAACCGGCCAGGAAGCCGACCAGTTCGGGTGCCGTGAACGCTGCAAATGCGGCGGCAAGCGAAAAGCCGGAAGCGCCGCCGAGCAGGATGTAGTTGATCACCGTCAGCGGCGAATGCCACTCGGCGAGAAACTTCAGGCAGGCGTAGATCATTGCCGTGCAAACGAACAGCGCAAAGGCGAGCAGCGTTCCCGCCACACCCAGGATTGCAGTCGGATCGACCGGCAAGCCGCCGGGCAAAGTCATCAAAACCGGATGCCAGTCGAGCCAGTGCGCCAGTCCATAAAGAAAGACGACGCCCATGAAGGCCGGCAGCACGATCACTTCGCGCGACAGCCACGAAGTGCGCCACTTGGTGGCAGTACGCCAGGCACGCTCCGGATGCCCGAGGTGGAAGAACGAAGCCACCAGACCGCCCACAAGCAGCGCCAGCGCCAGCAGGCTGCCCTGCCCGTAAAAGGCATGCGCATCGGGCTGCGGCAGCAGCTTGAAGGCCGCATAGGACTGGGCCGTGAACAAGGCAAGAAACAAGCCCTGGGCGGTGCCGATCAGGGTGGTCAGGAAAATGACGGAAAAGGCGGGATGCATGGTTGTTGGGAATCCGCTTACCAGGTGGTGACGTCGTCGAGGGTCGGTTCGTTCAGCGCCGGACGCGGCAACTGGCGATCGACCTTGAGCGGATTGCCGGCGCGCTCGAGTTCGTCCTCGTGAATCTTGATGCGGGTCTTGCGCCGCGGCAGGTAGTGGTTGGCCGGATGCGTGCCCCACTCGGGCATCAGGGCGTAGCCGCCGCTTTCACGGATTGCGATCGAGACCTCGGATTCGGGATCATGCACGTCGCCGAACAGGCGCGCCGAAGTCGGGCAGGCCTTGACGCAGGAGGGCTTGCGATCGGCTTCCACCATCGACATGTCGTAGATGCGGTCAACGCACAAGGTACATTTCTTCATCACCTGCTGCTGCTCGTCGAGTTCGCGGGCGCCGTAGGGGCAGGCCCAGGAGCAGTACTTGCAGCCAATGCACTTGTCGTAGTTAACCAGGACAATGCCATCTTCCTTGCGCTTGTACGAAGCACCCGTCGGGCACACCGGCACGCAAGGCGGGTCCTCGCAGTGCAGGCAGGACTTCGGGAAGTGCACGGTCTCGGTGTTGGGGAACTCGCCGACCTCGAAGGTCTGCACGCGATTGAAGAAAGTACCAGTCGGATCGGCGCCATAAGGATTCTGGTCGCCCATCGGCCCCGCGCTGCCCGCAGTGTTCCACTCCTTGCAGGAGGTCACGCAGGCCTGACAGCCGACGCAGACATTGAGGTCGATGACCAACGCAAGCTGGGTCATTTCGGTTTGACCCCAAGGAAAGCCAGGATGCTGGCACGCGTCTTCATGCCCGGATAGGGTTGAGCAGGAAGCCTTTCTGCGACTCGTTGGCGTCGGGCGTCAGGTTCCACGCCCCGGCCGCCTTGCCGATGGCATTCCAGGTCCAGACCGTTCCAGGCTCGACAGCTTCCGAATGGCGCGCCATGCAGCGCACCTTGCCCCATTGCGACTCGACCCAGATCCAGTCACCGTCCTCTATCCCCTGCTGGCGCGCGGTCAGGGTATTCACGTAGAGGTAGTTGTGGGTGTGGATCTGCCGCAGCCAGGCGTTCTGCGAATCCCAGGAGTGGTACATCGCCATCGGCCGCTGCGTTACCGCCGCCAGCGGGTACTTGTGCTTGTCGGTCGCCAGGGCTTCGAGGGTGTCGTAATAGAACGGCAGCGGATCGAAATAGGTGTCGATGCGCTTCTTCAGGTGCTCCGGCGGTTTGCGCGACAGACCCTTGCCCTGCGCCGCAGCGCGGAAGCGCTGCAGCACCTCGGAATAAATGTGGATCAGGATCGGCTCGGCGTAGCGCGTGATGCGGTTGCGCTGCGACCATTCGAGGTAGCCTTTGTTCCAGTTGCGCATGTACTGGTAGGACTTGGGCAGCTCGTAGTGGAAAACGCAGTTGTTCTTCTGGTACATCTCCCACTGATTCGGGTTAGGTTCGCCGCGCAGCGACTTCTCGCCGCCCTTGCCGCGCCAGCCGGCGAGGAAACCGATGCCGGAACCGGGTTCCGACTCCCAATTGACCACGAAGTCGGGATAGTCGCGGAACTTGCGTGCACCTTCCTTGGTGACGAAGGCCGGCAATTTCAGGCGCGTGCCGAGTTCGATCAGTACTTCCTGGAAGGGCTTGCAGTCGCCCGAAACAGGCACCACGGGGACACGGACGGAATCGACCGGACCGTCGAACTCGGAAATCGGCCGGTCGAGCATGGACATCACGTCGTGCCGTTCGAGGTAAGTCGTGTCCGGCAGGATCAGGTCAGCGAAGGCCGTCATCTCCGAGTGGAAGGCGTCGCAGACGACGAGGAAGGGAATCTTGTATTCGCCGGCGTTTGGCCCCTCTGTGTCCTTGTCGTTCAGCATCTGCCGCACTTCGGCCGTGTTCATGGTCGAGTTCCACGCCATGTTGGCCATGAAAATCAGCAGTGTGTCGATGCGGTAGGGATCGCCGCGCCAGGCATTGGTGATGGCGTTGTGCATCAGGCCATGCACCGACAGCGGGTACTCCCAAGAGAAGGCCTTGTCGATGCGCACCGGGCTGCCGTCATCGTTGACGAAGAGATCGTCCGGATCGGACGGCCAGCCCAGCGCCATGCCGTCGAGCGGCCGGTTGGGCTGGACCGCGCGCGGATCGTTCGGCGTGCGGGCACAGGGCGGAATCGGACGCGGGAACGGCGCCTTGTGACGGAAACCGCCGGGGCGGTCGATGGTGCCCAGCAGCGACATCAGGATCGCCATCGCGCGTATGGTCTGGAAGCCGTTGCTGTGCGCCGCGAGGCCGCGCATGGCGTGGAAGGCGACCGGGTTGCCGGTCACCGTGTCATGTTCATTGCCCCAGGAATCGGTCCAGGCGATCGGCAGTTCGATCTTCTGGTCGCGCGCGGTAACGCCCATTTCGTGGGCCAGACGACGGATGCTGGCAGCAGGAATGCCGGTGATCTGGCTCGCCCACTCCGGTGTGTAATCCTTGACCCGCTCGTGCAGCAACTGGAAGGCCGGTTTGACCGGCGTACCGTCGGGCAGGGTAAATTCGCCCAGCAGGAAGGGATCGGCACCCGGCTTGTGCGTGACCACGGCACGGTCGGTCGTGCGGTCCCACCAGAGCTTGTCCTGGGGTTCGTAGCAGGCTTCTTCGGTCGGCACCTCGGTGCGCACGAAAAAGCCGAACTCGTCGTTGGTTTCGCTGACGTTGATCAGTTGCCCCGCATTGCTGTACTGGACCAGGAAATCGCGATCGTACAAGCCGGTGGCGATGATCTCGTGAATGATCGCCAGCAACAGCGCGCCGTCGGTGCCGGGACGGATCGGCACCCACTCGTCGGCGATTGCCGAATAGCCGGTGCGCACCGGGTTGATCGATATGAAGCGGCCGCCGTCGCGCTTGAACTTCGACAGCGCGATCTTCATCGGATTCGAATGATGGTCCTCGGCGGTGCCGATCATGACGAACAGCTTGGCGCGATCGAGGTCGGGCCCGCCGAACTCCCAGAACGAGCCGCCTATCGTGTAGATCATGCCGGCCGCCATGTTCACCGAGCAGAAACCGCCGTGGGCCGCGTAGTTGGGCGTACCGAACTGGCGCGCGAACATGCCGGTCAGGGCCTGCATCTGGTCGCGGCCGGTGAACAGGGCGAACTTCTTCGGATCGGTGGCGCGAATTTTTCCGAGTCGCTCGGCCAGCGTGGCAAAGGCCTCGTCCCACTCGATTTCCTCAAACTCGCCGGCACCGCGATCCGCTCCA
>JAIOPW010000051.1 GCA_021413665.1 Rhodocyclales bacterium
GCGCCGCGAATGCCCCGCGCTTCCAGGTGGTCGGCGGAGAAGCGCAGTGCCCCGCGCACCTCGGTCAGCGGCGGCAGGTCGCTGTCGACCGTGAGCCGGTTGCCATCGAAGCGATAGCTGCCGTCGACCTTCGAGTTCGCCAGCTTGCGCAGCGGCAGGCTCAGTTTGAGGTCGAGTTCGCCGTTGCCTTCGGCCTTCATGTCCTCGGTGAAATGGTCGATGCGCTCGCCGACCGGGCTGGCCTCGATGAACCGCAGGAAATCCGCGGTGGGTCCGGCGGCCTTGCCGGTCACGATCAGCAGTTCGTCCGCCTGCTCAAGGTCGGCAATTTCGGCGCGCACCTCGCGCAGGCCGACGCCGAACATCCGCCCGCTTTTGGCCGTTATCAGCATCCGCTGCCCGGCAAACAGCAGTTCGCCTTCGATGTCCCCGATCTCGGGCCAACTGCCGGCATAGCGCAGGTTTGCTTCGCGGAATTTGCCGCGTACTTCGAATGTGCCTTGCTTGCCGTCGCGGAAGGGGAAATGGTAAAGGTCGCCGCGCAACTTCAACGTGACGTCGGAGGCCTTGCCGCCGATGATTGCGCCGCGCAGCCACTCGCGCACGTCCTTGCCCACGGCCAGCGGCATGTAGCGCCAAACGGCATCGCCGCTGCCGCGCGTGAGGCGGGCGTCGAGATCAAGCTGGCCCGGCCCCTGGGCCAGCGCGTGCCAGGTGGCGCTGGCTTCGCCCGCCGCATCCTTGTTGTGGAATGCGGCCCTGTTCAGCTTGACCTGCAGGCCGTCGGCGGCGGCTTTCCAGTCCAGCTCGGCGGCGAAGGCCTCGAGTTCCAGCTTCGGTTCGGCGAATACGGTTGGCAGCTCGAAGGCCGCGCGCTGGCCGTCGAGCCGCAGGCTGCCGCTCTTTTCGCTGCCTTCGATACGGCCATTGACGCCGAAAATCCCCGGCACCGGTCCGAGCGCGCTGAGGCCGAGCCCCTCGAAGCGGCTCTTCACGCTCCACGTCTTGAGGGCTCCGGCGCTTTCAGGGTCGCCCTTCCAGTCCAGCTTGAGGTCGAACACCCGGCCGCGCGGTGCGTGGCGCGCCAGGCGGGCGCGCATGGCGTCATCCAGCGGCAGGTGGGCCGAAAGTCGGGCGAGTACGTCCAGATCGAGCCCATTGGCGCTGGCCGTTCCTTGCGGCGGCCGGTTGGCGGCCGCCTCCTGCCAGACCAGCTTGAGGTCGGTGGATGGCAGCGAAATGCCGTTCGTCGTGGCTAGCGTCAGATGCTTCAGTTCGGCTTCGAGGCCGCCGTCGAGGCGTCGGCCTGCAAGCCTGCCTTCGAGTTGCAGCAGATCCAGCTCTGGCAGATCGGGCCGCAGTTGCAGACGTACATCGGCCAGGCGGACATCCGCCGTGGCGGAAACCAGTCGCTTGCTGGCAAATCCCAGCCACAATCGCAGGGCACCGTTGCCTTGCGGCAAGGTCACCGGATAGTCGAGCCAGGCGCGCCAGCCGGCGAGATCGGCGTAGTCCAGTTCGGCATAGACCTCGCCCTTCCAGGCCTCGAGCTGGTCGAGGTCGCGGCCCTTGAAATCGCCGCGAATGTCGATCCGCGCCGCCAGGTGGCGCGGCGGGTCGGCGGTAAAGCCGAAGCGATGGCGGCTGCCATTGTTGTCGAGCTGAAAATTGAGGTGCTTCAATTCCAGTGGCGGCGCGTTGCGCTGTTCGTCCTGCCAGGCAATGCTGGCATTGCGCACGATGACGCGATCCTGCGCCAGCAACCAGTCGCTGAAATCATCCTCGGCGCTCTTCTCTGGCGTGACTTCCAGGCCGGCGACAAAATAACGACCGTCGCGGTCGCGACGCACCACCAGTGTCGGCGCGTTCAGTTCCAGCCGTGCCAGACGCAACTGAAAATGCCACAGCGAGCTCCACGCCAATTCAGCTTCGACTTCGTCGAAGCCCAGCGCACGACGCCCCTGGGTGTCGCGAATCTCGAAGCCGTCGAGGCTCAGCGCAGGGCGCAGTCCGGCCCAATGCGCTTCTATCCGGCGAATGCCGACCGGGCGATTGATCGCCGTGCTTATCATCTGTTCGATATCGCCCCGGTAATTTTCGATCTGCGGCAGGATTGCATAGCGCAAGGCCAGCAGCAGCAGGGCAAAGGCGAAGTAGCCCGCGGTTGTCGCCCAAAGCAGCACGCGCAGCAGAATGCCCAGCCAGGGGTGGGTTCGCGGTAGCAGGTGCAGGCGGGAAAGCAGGTGAGAAATGATGGGCTGGGCTCTTGGGGACTACGCCCGCGCCCAAGCTAAAATGGGCAATCGCGGCGTTTAACCCTTAAATTCTAACCGATGCCCTCTCTCGCCGATATCGCGGAAACATCCCGTTACCTCGGGCGCCTGCTGGCCGCCCGGCCTGCCCTGGCGGCTGAAGTTGCCGTTTCCCTGACGCAGCCGGTCACGGCTGCGGAACTGTCCACCTGGCTCGCCGCGCAGCCGGTCACCGAAGCCAACCTGAAGCCCGTGCTGCGGCAACTCAAGCAGCGGGCCTACGCCCGCATCGCGGCTCGCGACCTGACCGGCCTTGCGCCGCTCACCGAGGTGACGGAGTGCATGACCCTGATCGCCGAACTGGCGGTGAGCAAGGCGGTGGAGGTGCTCGGCGCCGGCCTGGTCGAGCGCTACGGCACGCCGCGCGGCGCTGACGGAAGGGCGCAGGAACTCATTGTCCTCGGCATGGGCAAGCTGGGCGGACGCGAGCTGAACGTATCTTCCGACATCGACCTGATTTTCGTGTTTCCCGAGGATGGCGATACGGATGCGGTAAACGCAAATTCGCGTCCGGTATCGAATTTCGAATTTTTCACCCGGCTCGGGCGAGGCCTGATCAATGCCATTGCCGATGTTACGGAAGACGGCCAGGTGTTTCGCGTCGACATGCGCTTGCGGCCGAATGGCGATTCCGGC
>JAIOPW010000052.1 GCA_021413665.1 Rhodocyclales bacterium
CATCAATGCCGAAGACCCGTTCAAGTTCACGCCGTCGCCGGGCAAGATCACCAACTGGCACCCCCCCGGCGGCCCCGGCATTCGCGTCGATTCCCATGCCTACTCCGGCTACACCGTACCGCCGCACTACGACTCGATGATCGGTAAAGTGATCGCTTACGGCGACACGCGCGAACAGGCGATCCGCCGCATGCGCATCGCCCTCTCCGAAATGATGGTGGACGGCATCAAGACCAACATCCCGCTGCACCAGGACCTGATGCTCGACCCGCGCTTCATCAAGGGCGGCACCAGCATCCATTACCTCGAAGAAAAGCTCGCCGCCAAGAGCGACGCACTGAAGGGCAAGTAGGCGCCATGTGGGTCAGCGTCGCCCTGGAGACCGACGCCGCGCATGCGGATTCCCTTTCCGACGCCCTGCTCGCGGCCGGCGCGATTTCCGTCGGCGTCGAGGACGCCCAGGCGGGAACCGACGAAGAAACGCCGCAGTTCGGCGAGCCCGGTGGCGCCGACGACCAGCCCATCGTTCCCTTGTGGAGCATCAGCCGCGTCGTCGCCCTGTTCGATCCATCGCCCGACCTGATCGGCCGCATCGCCGCGGCGACCGTGGCCGCCGGCATCGATGACCTGCCCGAAATTGAACTGGACGAGGTCGCAGAACAGGACTGGGTCCGGTTGACCCAGTCGCAGTTCGACCCGATCCGGGTCAACGACCGGCTGTGGATCGTACCCTCCTGGCACGCCGCGCCGGATGCAGACGCCATCAACCTGGTGCTCGATCCCGGCCTCGCCTTCGGCACCGGTTCGCATCCGACCACCTTCCTCTGCCTGCAGTGGCTGACCGAAACCCTGCGCAGCGGTGACAGCCTGCTCGACTACGGCTGCGGTTCCGGCATCCTCGGCATCGCCGCGGCCAAACTGGGCGCGGGATCGGTACTGGGGGTCGATATCGACGACAATGCATTGACGGCGGCGCGCGACAATGCCGCCAACAACAACGTGACGCTTGAATTGCGCCATTCGAAGGAAAAACTGGACCGGCGTTTCGACATCGTGGTGGCCAACATCCTCACCAATCCCCTTTGCGTCCTGGCGCCGCTGCTGGCGGGACGCGTCGCGCCCGGCTGGCGCATCGCGCTGTCCGGCGTGCTGGCCGCCCAGGCGGAACTGGTGATCGCCGCCTATGCGCCCCTGATCGCGCTGCACGTGGGCGCAGCGCGCGACGGCTGGGTGCGGCTGGAGGGACAAGCGTGCTGACCCGCTGCCCGGCCTGCGAAACCCACTTCCGCGTTACGCCCGAGCAGCTCAAGGCGCGCTCCGGCCGCGTCCGCTGCGGCCAATGCCGGCAGATCTTCAACGCGCTGGACGTCCTGATCGAAGAGCCGATGCAGGCAATGGCCCAGGCAAGACGCGAAGCGCTGCCTTCACCCGAGGTGAACGCATTCCCGCCTGAACCAGCGGACGAAGCCATCCCCGGCACGGACGTCACCACTGACGAAATCGCCGCATCGCCAGCGCCGACTCTTGATCTGGCGGTGGAAGCGCCCGCCGATGCGTTCCCGCCAGACCTGGAAACACCGCTCGCCGAAGAATCGGCCGAGTCAACCGAATCACCCGAACCCGCAACGGCCGATCATGAAATCCTGCCGCCGGAACCTGTCGAACCCGCGCTAGCCGGGACCGCGCTGGAGTCCCCCGAGACCAGCGCAACCGGGCTGCCGCCGGAAAGCGAAATCGATGCGACCGCGCCCGATTGGAGCGAAACCTTTCCCGAACCAACCCCGCCGCCGCGCCGCTGGCCGTGGGTAATCGGCAGCCTGTTGGCGCTGGCGGCGATCGGCCTGCAGGCCGTGCTGGCGTTCCGCGTCGAGCTGGCGGTGCTGTGGCCGGAAAGCAAACCGGCCTTGATGGCCCTGTGCGACGTCACCGGCTGCGAAGTCGGCCTGCCGGCCAGGGTCGCACTGGTGGGAATCGAAGCGTCCGACCTGCACCCCGACACAGGACAAGCCGGCCGACTTGCGCTGACGGCGACGCTGAAAAATCGCGCCCCCTTCGCCCAGCAGTTTCCCCATCTCGAACTCACCCTCACCGACACGGCGGACAAGGCCATTGCACGCAAGGTTCTGGCGCCGACCGACTATCTGCCGCCGAAAACATCCGTTGCCGGTGGCATGCCGCCCGGTGTCGATGTCACCCTTGGCGTCGGAATCGACGCCCGCGAAATGACCGCCAGCGGTTACCGGCTCTATCTTTTCTATCCCTGATCTTTTGAGAACCCGATGAAGACCCTCATTTGCGGATCGATCGCTTACGACACCATCATGGTGTTCGGCGACCGCTTCAAGAACCACATCCTGCCCGA
>JAIOPW010000001.1 GCA_021413665.1 Rhodocyclales bacterium
TGCATGATCTGTTCCAGAATCTATCCAGTCTTGATAGTGCCGAGGTCAGGGATGGAATACTACGCTCTTACCGTATAGGCTCCAAAATTCGCCATTGCTTAATCCCGGGGCGATGAATACCCCATGGCGTGCGAGAGGTAGCTATTGCTGGGGCCGCCAATACCAACGATGGACTCCACAGCGGGTTTGTTCAGCCTTTGCAAAAATGACTGGCGCACTGCGCTAACCGATCGCGCGCCCAATCGCTTTGCCATTTCAACGAAACCCTTTTCGAGGAAATCGCCGTTTACCATCAGGACGTTGCACGAAGCGCCGGGTCCGCTTGCACATTGCTCGCGCGCGGTCTTCGAAGCTTCAGTTGAAGACCGGAATTGGTAGGCGCCGCCCCAGATGAGATTGCCTTTGCTGTCGGTGCCCATCGCGTAGGAGTTGTGCCACGTCTTGCGCTTCGCCTCATTTTCATGCGTCAGAATAAGGCTGAGGTCTCTGTCGGAACTTATATCGAGCAGAATCGCGATTGCTTTGGAAAATGTGAGTTGACCAGGGGTTTTCTCCAGAAGTGCGAGGCGAGGTGCCCATTCGGACGCCAGCGTTGAGGCGGTGGCGTGCGTCGGATTCGATGCTGGGGAAACCGGGCCCCCCTGCATTGGCGACGTTGCGATCGCAATTTTCTGCGGGTGCTGGGCCGGGGCTGTTGTCGAATTCGGTGTGGCCGTACCAGTTCGGCGTCCTTGTCGCGCTTTCTGCGTTCTTCTTCCAGGGTTCTGGCGAGTTCGGCGCGCTCGTTTTCGGCTCGCCGAAGTTGTGCGCTGTCGATTTCCGCCTTGCTGGCCGCGTGAAAGTAGAATTCTCCGGTCAGCGACGAAGATTCCCACGGCGTTTGCTGTCCGTCCGAAGCCCTGACTACGTTGATGCGCACCTGCTTGAAGACATCCTCAACCTTGAGCCCCGGCATGTCGAGCGCCTTCAACAGCGCTTCGGTATAGACGCCGTTGCTGCCATGGCCATCGGCGGCAACTTTGCCCGGCGCGGTCGCATAGGCGAGCAGCGTGCCGGTTGGCGCGTCGATCTGCGCGAGGCCGCCGCTGCCTGCGGCGCGGAAGCGGCGTTCGAATGGATTGTTGCGGCACGCGTCGAGGATCACCATGCTCAAGCGTGCAGGGCCTAGCTGGTTGAGCAACTGGTCGACGTCTACTGCCTCGCTCGTTACCGACGCTTCGTTCTCGATTTCTGCATCGACTGGAATCAGGTAGTTCTTGCCGCGCACCTGCACGCCGTGTCCGGCGTAGTAGAAGAGGCTGACGCTGCCCGGCGTGAGCTTTTGCCCGAACTGGCTGAACGAGCGCGTCATTTCGCGCAGGTTGGAGTCGGTGCGCAGAATGACCTCGAAGCCCAGCGCGCGCAGTTTATCCGCCATGGCTTTGGCGTCGTTGACGGGATTGCGCAGGCGCGAGGAAGGGTAGGCGCTGTTGCCGATGACAAGGGCGACTTTTTGTTCGGCGGCGGCCATGGCGTGAAATGCGGGCGCGACCAGCAGCGTCGCAGCAGTCGCGACGATCCGCAGATAAGAAACTCTGCCTTTGCGGTTATATGCCTGGCGCATAAATAACGGCCATGTTCGAAGTATTCATTGTGCCCCGTGCCCACCCGCCAGATGTCGCAAATTCCCGCGGTGATTTTGCGATGGTCCGCTGTAGCGAGAGTTTCCATTTTGGCACATCGATGTCCTTTAGATCGTGAATCCAATGCAGGAAGTCTTTTTCCTGAAAGGTGCCGTTGAGCAGAAGCAGTTTGCACGGCGAGCCCGCTTCTTTCGTGCAATGTTCGAGTGCTGACTCGGACGCGAAAGTCGGCAGCCTGAATCGCGCTGCAGCGGCCCATGCGGGGCTGCCCTCCTTGTCCATGCCGAACGCCAGCGCGCTAGACCAGCCCGCATCGCGCACGAAAATCTCGAACTGTGCCAATTGAACCAGGTCGTCAGTGCTGGTGATATCGAGCAACAATGCCATCGCCTTGGCGAAGGTGAGTTGGCTCTGCAGCTTGTCCAGGAGCGCCACCCGTCGCGTCCATTCGCCGGACGCAGATTGCGGCATAGACGCGGTATCAAACGTAGCCGCCGCGGATGGTTGAAGGCTGGCAATAGCCACTTGCTCGGGTTTCGCGGTCGTCGCCGCAACCGCCACGGCAAATCCGGCCGCTTGCGCTTCAGCGCGTATCAACTGCAATTCTTCGCGCAGCTTTTCCATTTGCGCCCTGATTATGGCGATGTCCTGGTCGCGCTTGTTGCGCTCCTCGTCGATTTTCTTGACGAGTTCTGCGCGTTCTTGCGCGGACTTTTTGAGCATTTCGTCCGCCAGCCGGGCTTTGTTGTCTGGTCTGAAATAGAATTCGCCAGTCAGCGACGATGACTCCCACGGCGTTTGCAGACCGTCGGACGACTTGACCACGCTGATGCGCACTTGCTTGAATACATCTTCCACCGCGAGTCCCGGTATGTCGAGCGCATCGAGCAGGGCTGCAGTATAAAGTCCGTTTGCTCCAGTGCCATCGGCCGCCAGTTTGCCAGGAGCGGTCGCATAGGCGAGCAGGGTGCCGGTCGGTGCGTCGATTTGCGCAAGCCCGCCGCTGAAGGCGGTGCGGAAGCGGCGTTCAAAGGGATTATTGCGACAGGCATCTAGGATCACCATGCTCAAGCGTGCAGGACCAAGTTGATTCAGCAATTGGTCTACATCTACCGCTTCGCTCGTTACAGATGTTTCATTCTCGATTTCCGCATCGACCGGAATCAGGTAGTTCTTGCCGCGCACTTGCATGCCGTGTCCGGCGTAGTAGAAGAGACTCACGCCGCCCGGTGTGAGCTTCTGCCCGAATTGGCTGAAAGACCGCGTCATTTCCCGCAAATTCGAGTCGGTGCGCAGGATGACCTCGAAGCCCAGCGCGCGCAGTTTATCCGCCATGGCTTTGGCGTCGTTGACGGGATTGCGCAGGCGTGAGGTCGGATAGGCGGCATTGCCTATGACGAGGGCGATTTTTTGCTCGGCCGCAGACGCAGGGCGCAGCGTCACAACCGCTGCCCCTATCAGGATGGCAACGAGCAGTAAACCAGAGAACGTGGCATTGCGTTCTGGTGCGCCCATTTTGGATCCGATCAACGCTTGCAACAGGTCTTGCCCGGTTGAAATTGTAGCGTGTTCAATTGTATGCGGCCCAAGTGTCGAAATTAATCCGCAATGTATCGATAGCCTGATCCAGACCGGAGTTTAGGTATGGCGCGCCGAATGCTCCATGCATTGCGCCGCGGCCAAATGTTGAATATTCACATTTCCGCGGCGTTTCGCGCGCGCCAGGCATGACGTTTACCGCCGTTCCGGCAGGTCCCGGTTGATCACGACATGCCGCTGTTCTATGGTGATGTGGCCGTCCGCCAGCATGTCCATCGACAGCGCGTTGAACTGCTTGGGCCGGTTGAGCGTAAGCGTCGCGATGCCGTCGGCGTCGCTGCGGATCAGCAACTCATCCCGATTTGTTGCAGTGGCGTTGGAGTCCATTTGGGATTTTCCGCTAATAGTACGCATTTGACGCGAGACTGCGGACAATTGTAACTGACACGTCTGTGATGCGCATTCAGCGGCGCACCGATTTGCCGTTGTTACCTAAGGCTAAGATTCGGGGTGAAAAGTTTGGCAACATTTAAACCGCTGTTGCCGAGACCCCCTCCGAAAGTTCGCATTTCGTTGGGTGATGCAGCAACACTTTTCAGGAAGGTCTCTCTAAGATGCATTAGGTTTGAGCCCCTTAGTTGTAAGGCCCATTCCAAAAACACTTTTTCCCGAAAAGTTCCATTCGCGAGAACCACCTTGCACGAGGTATCCGGTGCTTTCGCACAAGACTCCAGTGCCGACTCCTCTGCAAACGGTATATTTCTAAACCTGGCGGTGCCTGCCCATACTGCGTTTCCTTGGGCGTTCATTCCAATAGCCAGCGCGTTTGCAAATCCGCCATCCTGCAGTATCTTTTCAAGCAACGTTACTTGTATGAGATTCTCCGTGCTGGTAATGTCTAATAACAATGAAATCGCCTTGGTAAACGTTAATTGGCCATGCAATTTTTCCAGGAGTGCGATCCGCAGCGGCAATTCGTCTACCGTTGTAGGCGCTGATCCCGCAGGCGCAATCATTGCAACGATCGCGGGCGGCGAATTCACTTTAGTTCCTGTTGTTGAGGCGGCGCTTGCTGTCTGTTCAGCTTGCGCCAATACCTGTTCCTTTGTGGCTTCGGGCTCGGCAATGGCCAACGCATTCAGTCTTTTGCGTTCTGCTTCTGCGCGAGTACGCTCTTCCCGTTGCGTTTTGTCATTTTCAGCGACCTGCGGTGCCGCTGCGGATTGTGTTGCGCGGACGTCTGTCCGGATCTTCAGAAGTTCGGCACGCAACTTCTCCATTTCCGCCCGCACCAGTTCCGAGTCTTTGTCGCGTTTCCTGCGTTCTTCGTCAAGCGCCTTGGCAAGTTCAGCGCGCTCCTTTTCTGATTGCTTCAACTTTTCGTCGGCCAGCGCGGGCTTGTTGTCCGGCGTAAAGTAGAATTCGCCAGTCAGCGACGACGACTCCCACGGGGTTTGCTGGCCATCTGAAGCTTTGACGACGTTGATACGCACCTGTTTGAATATGTCCTCGACCTTGAGGCCGGGCAGGTCGAGTGCCTTGAGCAGAGCCTCGGTGTAAAGGCCGTTGCTGCCGGTGCCGTCTGCGGCGACTTTGCCGGGCGCGGTCGCATAGGCGAGTAGCGTGCCGGTCGGCGCGTCAATTTGCGCCAGACCACCTCCGGCGCCACGAAAGCGACGTTCGAACGGATTGTTCCGACAGGCATCGAGAATGACCATGCTGAGCCGCGCTGGCCCCAACTGATGCAGCAGTTGATCGACG
>JAIOPW010000002.1 GCA_021413665.1 Rhodocyclales bacterium
TGAAAATCACCAAGGACGACCTCGACCCCGCATTCGGTCCGCCGACAGGCTTGACCCGTTTCCTGAGCGACGCCGAAGGCGCGCAATTGCTCACGTTTTAAGCGGCAGGGTCGATCCAGAAAACCAGAAGGAGTGAATCAAAATGAGTGAAACCAAGGTAATCGATGCGCGCGACACGTTCTGTCCCGGGCCACTGATGGAACTGATTTCCCACATCAAGCATGTTGGCGTGGGCGACGTGATCGAACTGCTGTCGACCGACCAGGGCTCGGCGGCCGATATCCCGGAGTGGGTGAAGAAGGTCGGGCACGAGATCATCGGCAGCGAGCAGGTCGGCAATGTCTGGCATATCAAGGTCCGCAAGGCCAAATAGAGGAGAATGCAATGAGAATCCTAGTCGTGGGTGGCGGCACTGCCGGTACCATCGTCGCCAACAACCTCTCGCGCCGGCTGACAGGCGAAATACGCGCCGGCAAGGTAAGGATCACGATGCTGTCGGCCTCCGACCGGCATATGTACCAGCCGGGGCTGCTCTATGTCGCTTTCGGGCAGATGACACCGGACCAGCTCTACCGCGATCAGGCCAGCCTGCTCGAACCGACCATCGACTTTCACGTCGACCCGGTCAAGCAGTTCATGCTTGACAAGAATCAGGTAAAGACCGAAAGCGGCAAGACTTTTGAGTACGACACGCTGGTGATCGCCACCGGCTCGCGCATGGTACCGGAGGAGACTCCCGGAATGAGCGAGGGCGCCGAGTTCTTCTACACCGAGGCGTCCGCCATCAAGATGTACAAGAAGCTCCGGGAATTCAAGGGCGGAAAGGTCATGGTTGCGGTCGGCGTGCCGCACAAGTGCCCGATCGCACCGGTCGAGGTCATGTTCGCGCTGGACGACTTCTTCAAGGCGCGCGGCATTCGTGACAAGGTCCAGCTCAAGTACCACTACCCGATCGGTCGCCTGCACACCATCGAGAACGTCGCCAAGTGGGCCAAGCCCGAGTTCGAGCGCATCGGCGTCGACACCGAGACCCTGTTCAACATCAAGGAAATCGATGCCAAGAACAAGGTCATGAAAAGCGAGGAAGGCACCGAAGTCGACTACGACCTGCTCATCGTCGTTCCAGCTCACCGCGGCATGGAGGTGATCGAACGGGACAATCTTGGATCCGGTGGCTGGATCCCGACTGATCGCTACAGTCTCAAGATGAACGGCTACGACAACGTCTATGTGGTGGGCGACACCACCAACCTGCCCGTAAGCAAGACCGGCTCGGCCGCGCACTTCCAGGCGGAAGCCATCTGCGAGAATATCGCCTCGATCATCAAGATCGGCGAGCCGGTGCGCGATTATGACGGCAAGGTGTACTGCTTCATCGAAGCCGGCCATGAGAAAGCGACGTACGCGATGTTCAACTACCTGAATCCGCCAGACCTGAAGCCGCCTTCAAAACCCATGCACTGGTTCAAGCTCTCCTATAACCACATGTACTGGACCAGCGTCCGCGGACTACTCTGAAGAGATGACATCATGACCAACCAGACCCAAACACCCGCCGCCTCACCCTTCAGTGAAAACGACCTGCAGCGGCTCGTCGAGTTTGCGCAGCTTGTCACCTCGGCCCAGGACGCGATGTCGGACGACATGGTCAACCGGCTGGCGTCGACCGTGTCCGAGGGTATTTCAATGCTCGACCGGCTTACTCGCAATGACGGATTGACGCACCTGCTGCGGGAAATCGACCGGCCGGAGAATCAGCGCTTCATCATTTGCATGTCGAACGCCTTTACCGAGGCAAGCCGGGAACTTGCGACTGCTCCGCCCTTGGGCGGTGGCCTCGGCGGCTTGCTCAAACTGATCAGCGATCCCGGCGTTCAGGAGGGACTGCGCCTGCTTGCATTCGTCGGCTCGCGCATGAGCAACAGCCTGCGTGAGGTGCATCGACGCGGTATCTAAATCGCCGGAGCAGCGGTGCTGAGTGGGGGGTGGGGTCAGCACCGAAGGCGGCGACCCCGGTTCAGGAAACGATCGCCAGCATCAGGCCCAGCAGCAGCAGAATCAGGCCGCGTAGCCCACCCCAGCGACAGAGCCGGGTACGCAACGACGAGTGCCACTCATCTTGCACGCCCGGCCGCAGCCAGATCGGCATCAGGTGGGAGGCGGCGCCGCTTACCAGCGGCAGCAGGAAGGCGATCACGTAACCGGCGACCGCTGGACGCGCCTGCAGCCAGTTGGTGCCGTGGGGCGGGCCCAGTGCCAGCAGGCCGAGCAATCCCAGTGCGGCCGCGGCCAGTGAAGGCGCCGCGCCGTGCAACTGCACCAAGCCCGTGCCGAAGTGCCGGCGCCAGCCACGAAGCATATTCAGTACGACCCAAGCGCAGAGTGCCGTGCCAAACATGGCGAGCGTTGCGCCACCCCGGGGCGCGGCGGCTGCGCCGAGCGAGATCAGCAGCACGCCCCCCACCGCCCATTTCAGGTCGCGCCTCAGGCGCAAGGCCGCACCTGGATCGGGCCGGCCCATGCAGGTTGGCAACAGCACCTGCAAGGTGCCCAGCGCCGTGAGCCCGACGAAGCCGAGCAGATTGGCATGCAGGTGAAACAACCGCAGGGCGTTGCGCTGTCCGGGGTAGACCTGCATCAGGACGACGGCGACCAATGCCAGCAGCAGGAAGCCGAGCGCCGCGAGGTACCAGTCGAGTCCCCTGTGCCGCGGACCGAACATGCGTCGCGCGCGACGCAGCATCCAGCCGCCAAGGCCCGCTGCCGCGACACCGCCCATGGCTGCGGCGAGGCTGAGCCTGTCGGGCGAAAAATCACCGGCGAAGGAGAACACGGCGAGCATGCCGCCCACCCACGCCAGCAGGGGCGGCCACCAGATGCCGAAGCCGGCCGCAGCGCTGCGCGTCAGGACCGGGATGAAATAGCTGATCACTGCCAGGATCAACGGCAATATCCCCAGCGCGAAGGCGAGGTGGGCCGCGAGTTGCGGCACTCCATGCCCGGCGACAAGCAGCAGTCCGGCGGCGGCCAGCGAAACGAGGGCGGCCAGGGCCAATACGGGCAGCAGGGCGAGGGGCGACATGGGGAGATTGTAAAGCCCGCATCGCCATGCGACACTCGCGCCCCATGTCTTCATCAACCATCCCGCGCGCCGGGCTAGTCCTGCTCGGCCTGCTTTCGCTTGGCTGGGGCTTCAACTGGCCGATCATGAAGGTGGTCATCACCGAGATTCCGCGCTGGATATTCCGCGGCGACAGCATCCTGCTGGCGTCCCTCGGACTCTTCTGCATCGCCTGGCTTTCCGGCCAGTCCCTGAAAGTGCCCGCCGGCCGCTGGCGGCAATTGCTCGGAATGGCATCCTGCAACATCGTCGGCTGGAATATGTTCGCGATTTACGGCGTCAGCCTGCTGCCATCCGGCCGCGCCGCGATTCTCGGCTACACCATGCCGATCTGGAGCGCGCTGTTGTCGGCGTGGTTCCTGGATGAACGGCTCACACGCCGCCGGGTGGCCGGACTGGTCCTTGGCATGGGTGGCATGGCTTTGTTGATTGGTGCCGAGTTCGGGAAGCTCGGCAGTGCGCCGGTCGGGGTCATCCTGATGCTCGTTGCCGCGATCTTCTGGGCCGGCGGCCTGATCATCTACAAGTGCGATCCGCTGCCGATGCCGATCACCTCGCTCACAGCCTGGCAGGCCCTGCTGGGCGGAATCCCGATTGCCCTTTCCGGTCATGCGCTGGAACACGTCGAATGGAGTCAGGTCAGCTTCTGGCCCATGTTCGGCTTCTGGTACAACGTGTTCATCGGCTTGCTGTTCTGCTATTGGGCGTGGAACAAACTGGTGCAAATGGTGCCGGCCGCCGTGTCATCGCTCGGTTCCCTGATTGTCCCGGTGGTCGGCGTTTTCAGCGGCATGCTGTTCCTCAACGAAACGCCGAGCTGGCAGGATTTCGCCGCGCTGGCTCTGGTGTTGACGGCGATAGCGACCGTGCTTCTGCCGCCGCGACCGTCGGCTTGACCCGACACAAGCCGTATTGGGCTGGATTCGGGCACAATCGCCCCATGCTCAAGGTTTCTGGTCTCGCCTGTTCGCGCGGTGAACGCCGCCTGTTTGCCGACGTCGGGTTTTCGCTTGCCGCCGGCGAGTGGCTGCACGTCCAGGGCGAGAACGGCGCCGGCAAGACCAGCTTGATGCGCTTGCTGGTTGGCCTCTCGCCGGCCGATGCCGGTGATATCCGCTGGCGCGACGAACCGACGCCTTCCGTTGAATTTCGCCGTGACCTGATTTACCTCGGGCACCACGCGGCGGTCAAGGAAGATCTGACCCCGCTGGAAAATCTGCGTCTGGCTGCGGCATTGGATGGCATCGCGCTCGATGAACGCGCATCCCTGGCGGCCCTGGTCCGGCTGGGTCTGCGTGGCCGTGAGGATTTGCCGGTGCGAGTGCTTTCCGCGGGGCAGAAGCGGCGCGTCCTGTTGGCCCGACTGCTGACCCGGCCCGCCGTCTTGTGGGTGCTTGACGAAGCCTTCAATGCTCTTGACATTGCCGCGGTGAAACTGCTCGGTGAATTGATCGCCGAGCATCTTTCGGCCGGCGGTATGGCGGTATTGACCAGCCATCAACCGTTGCCTGTGCCTGGCGGCAAGACCCTCGTGTTATGAATGCGCTGCTCGCCACGGTACGCCGCGATCTGCTGCTTGCACTGCGCCGCAAGAGCGAGGTGCTGACGGCCGTATTCTTTTTCGTGATCGTCACCAGTCTGTTTCCGCTGGGGATAGGGCCGGAACCGGTGCTGCTGAAGAAGATCGCTCCCGGTATCCTCTGGGTCGCGGCGCTGCTGGCGACCTTGCTCGGCCTGCCGCGTCTGTTTGCCGCCGACCACGTCGATGGAACGCTGGAACAGATGGCCTTGTCGTCGTCACCCTTGGGGCTGCTGGTTGCCGGTAAAATACTCGCCCACTGGTTGCTGTGCGGCCTGCCGCTGGTGCTGCTGGCACCGGTGCTCGGCCTGCAGTTTGATCTAGACGCGTCGGCGCTGGGTATCCTGACGCTGGCGCTGTTGCTGGGTACTCCGCTGCTCTCACTGATCGGCGCGATCGGGGCGGCGCTGACCTTGGGCGTTCGTGGGGGCGGGGTGCTGCTGGCGCTGCTGGTATTGCCGCTTTACATTCCGGCACTGATCTTTGGTGCGGGAGCGGTGGAAGCCCACATCGCCGGTCTCGGCGCCGGCGGGCATTTGTCATTGCTGGCAGCGATGCTGGCCTTGGCGGTATTTTTCGCGCCGTGGGCGACCACGGCCGCTTTGAGGATCGCATTGGAGTGAGGCAGTCGATTATTCAGTGGTTCAGGTTCGCCAGTCCGCAGAGCTTCTATCCGCTCGCCGGGCGGATGATTCCGTGGTTCTGGGCGGCGGCAGCCGTGTTCGGCATCGCCGGCCTGTGGCTGTCCTTCTTCGTCGCCCCGACCGATGCGCAGCAGGGCGAGGGCTACCGCATCATCTTCGTGCACGTGCCGGCTTCGTGGATGTCCATGTTCATCTATCTGGTCATGGCCTTCTGGGCCGGTCTTGGCCTCGCGCTCAACACGCGGGTGTCGGGCATGATGGCGCAGGCGCTGGCGCCCACCGGGGCGCTGATGGCCGCTTTGTCGCTATGGACCGGCGCCCTGTGGGGCAAGCCGATGTGGGGCGCATGGTGGGTGTGGGATGCGCGCCTGACCTCGGAACTGATCTTGTTCTTCCTTTACCTCGGCTTCATGGCGTTGCAGGCGGCCATCGACGATCCGCGCCGTGCCGACAAGGCGGGCGCGATCCTGGCACTGGTTGGCGTGATAAATATTCCCATCATCTATTTCTCGGTGAAGTGGTGGAATACCTTGCACCAGGGCTCGACCATCAACATGAACAAGGCCCCGTCAATGGCCCAGACCATGCTCTGGGGCATGCTGCTGATGGCGCTGTGCTTCTGGATGTACTCGATCGCGGTGGCCCTGATGCGGGTGCGCGCAATCATCCTGGAACGCGAACGACACACGGAATGGGTCAAGCATGCAGTGGAATAGCGTTGGCGAATTTTTCGTCATGGGCGGCTACGCCTTTTATGTCTGGGGCAGTTTCGGCGCCTGTTTGTTGCTGATGGTTGCGGAACCATTGCTGGTCCGGCACCGTCTTAGCGAGGTTCGCAAGAGCCTGTTCCGCGAACGGATTGCCGACGAACTCGATCTCCAGCAGAAATCCTGATGAAACCCAGACAGAAACGCATCGCCCTGATAGTCGGCGGACTTGCCTCGCTCGCCATTGCCGCCGGACTGGCGCTCAACGCGCTGGACAGCAACATCGCGCTCTATGTGACGCCCTCGGAAGTCGCCGCCGGCAAGGCGCCGCAAGGCAAGGCCTTCCGCATCGGCGGGCTGGTCAAGGAAGGCTCGGTCAAACGCCAGGACATGACGGTGCGGTTCGTGATGACCGATATGGCCAAGGATATCCCGGTCGCCTATACCGGCATTCTTCCCGATCTGTTCCGCGACGGCAAAGGCGCCGTGGTGCAAGGTAGGCTTGGTAGCGACGGAATTTTCACCGCTACCGAAGTGCTGGCCAAGCACGACGAGAATTACATGCCTCCCGAAGCCGCCGCGGCGTTGAAGCAGGCGCAGCAGACCCAGAGTGCGCCTGACGCCAAACAAGCGCCAAACCAGGTCGAGAAAAAGCCATGACCCCCGAATTCGGACACTTCACCCTCATCCTCGCCTTCGTCGTCGCCATCGCGCAGGGCGTGCTGCCGCTGATGGGCGCCGGAACCGGGAAATTCGGCGGCCAGGCGCAATGGATTGCACTGGCACGGCCGGCGGCACAAACCCAGTTCCTGCTGATCGCCATCGCCTTCGGCTGCCTGGCGCAAGGGTTTCTCGCCAATGATTTTTCGGTCAGCTATGTCGCCCAGCACTCCAACACCCAGTTGCCGACCCTGTATCGGTTCGCCGCCGTATGGGGCGGCCACGAGGGATCACTTCTGTTGTGGGTGCTGATGCTGGCCGGCTGGGGTGCCGCCGTGTCGCTGGCCTCGCGCCAGTTGCCCGAAATCATGGTGGCGCGCGTGCTCGCGGTGCTCGGTCTGGTAAGCATCGGCCTGCTGGCTTTCATCCTGTTCACCTCCAATCCCTTCGATCGTCTGCTGCCGGCTGCCGCCGAAGGACGCGACCTCAACCCGCTGCTGCAGGATCCCGGACTGGTGTTTCATCCGCCCATGCTTTACATGGGCTATGTCGGCTTCTCGGTGGCCTTCGCCTTCGCCATCGCGGCGCTGATTTCGGGCCGGCTCGACGCCGCATGGGCGCGCTGGTCGCGTCCCTGGACCACGGCGGCCTGGGTCTTCCTCACGCTGGGCATCGCGCTCGGTAGCTGGTGGGCCTATTACGAACTGGGCTGGGGTGGCTGGTGGTTTTGGGATCCGGTGGAGAATGCCTCCTTCATGCCCTGGCTGGTGGGCACGGCGCTGATCCATTCGCTGGCCGTCACCGAGAAACGTGGCGCCTTCAAGAACTGGACCGTGTTGCTGGCCATTGCGGCATTCTCGCTGTCGCTGCTGGGCACTTTCCTGGTCCGCTCCGGCGTGCTGACCTCGGTCCATGCTTTCGCCACCGACCCGCGCCGCGGCGTCTTCATCCTGGCGCTGCTCGCCGTCGTGGTCGGCAGTTCGCTGGCGCTGTTCGCCTGGCGGGCGCCCAAGGTCAGCGCCGGCGGCAGCTTCGGCCTCGTGTCGCGTGAAACCATGCTGTTGATGAACAACGTGCTGCTCGTGGTCGCTACCGGCAGCGTGCTGCTCGGCACCCTGTATCCGCTGCTGATCGATGCGATCGGCATGGGCAAGCTTTCGGTCGGCCCGCCATACTTCAACGCCGTTTTCGTTCCGGTCATGGTGCCGCTGCTGCTGCTGATGGCGATCGGCCCCATGGCGCACTGGAAACACGCCGACCTCATGGCCATCGCGCGCCGCCTGAGGGTGAGCATGGTGCTGGCCGGCGTCGCCGGCGTCGCCCTGCCGCTGCTGATGGGCGCCTGGACGCCGCTCACCGCAATGAGTTCCTTGCTCGCCGTATGGATAATCGCCAGCGGCGTGTTCCAGATCATGGAGCGGCTGAAGACCGGCACGCCTTCCGCCGCATTCTGGGGCATGCATGTTGCGCATTCCGGCATCGCCGTCTTCGTCATCGGAGTGGCCATGGTCGGCGGCTACCAGGAGGAGAAGGATGTCCGCATGGAACCGGGTGATACCGTCCAGGTTGGCGGCTACGGTTTCCGCCTGGTGGGCGTAAAAAGCGCGCCAGGCCCCAACTATCGCGCCTCGGTGGGAACGGTCGAATTGTCGAAGGACGGCCGCGTGCTGAAGACGATGTATCCCGAAAAGCGTCAATACTTTTCGTCGCAGATGCCCATGACCGAAGCTGCGATCGATGCCGGATTCACGCGCGACGTGTATGTCTCGCTCGGCGAACCGCTCGACAGCGCCGGGGCATGGAGCGTGCGGGTGTATTACAAGCCCTTCGTCGACTGGATCTGGGGCGGCTGCCTGCTGATGGGCCTGGGTGGCGTCATCGCCATGCTCGACCGGCGCTATCGGCTGCGCCCAAGAGTCGGCGCCGGCGTTACGGCGACGGTGCAGGCATGAGGCGCTTCCTGATTCCGCTGGTGGTGTTTGTTGTCCTGGTGGTCTTCCTTGCCATCGGACTTACGCTCAATCCGCGCGACGTGCCCTCGCCGTTGAAGGACAAGCCGGCGCCCGCCTTCAAGCTGCCGCAACTGGCGGCGGCCGGCAAGACTTTTTCGCCTGAGGACTTGAAGGGAAAGGTCTGGCTGCTCAACGTCTGGGCCTCCTGGTGCGTCTCCTGCCGCCAGGAACATCCCCTGCTGGTCTCCTTCTCGAAGGAAGGCAAAGTGCCCATCGTCGGCCTGAACTACAAGGATCAGGCGGCCGACGCGAAAAACTGGCTGGCGAAGTTTGGCGACCCCTATGTGTTTTCCGCCGTCGACGCCGACGGCCGTGTCGGCATTGATTACGGCGTCTATGGGGTCCCTGAAACCTATGTCATCGACAAGGCGGGCATGATACGCATGAAGCATACCGGACCGATCACGCCGGAATCGCTGCAGAAGCAGATCCTGCCGCTGGTCGCGGAGCTGTCCAAATGAAACTTCACAGTTTGCTGGTGTGTATCGCCCTGATCTGCTCCGGCATCGTGGCGGCGAAGGAAGCGGCGCCGATGGCGGCCGACCTGGCGATCGAGAAGCGCATGGTTGCGATCAGCGAAGAGTTGCGCTGCCTGGTCTGCCAGAACGAATCGCTGTCCGGCTCGCATGCCGAGCTGGCGCAGGATCTTCGCCGCGAGATTCGCAAGATGATCGGCGAAGGCAAAACCGACCAGGAAATCCTCGATTTCATGGTGGCCCGCTACGGTGATTTCGTCCGCTACCGGCCGCCGATGAAGCCGACCACGTGGCTGCTCTGGGCCGGTCCCTTCGTACTCCTCGCGGGCGGCATCGGCGCCCTGATTGCCTTCCTGCGGCGGCGCGCCAAGGAGGCGGCCGGCCCCGCACTTTCCGAAGAAGAACATCGCCGCGCCGCGGCCTTGCTGGACCAGCCCAAATCATGATCACGTTCTATTTCGCAGTGGCGACGCTGGTTGTCGTCGCCCTGGCGCTGCTGTTGCGTCCGTGGTGGTTCGCCGGGCGCCGCACCGTCGGCGCCGACTCTCTGCCAGCGCTCAATGCCGCCATCCATCGCGACCGCCTCGCGGAACTGGAGCGCGACCGCGGCAACGGCACGCTGTCGGCTGCCGACTTCGCCGAGGCGCGGGAGGAGCTGCAGCGACAGCTGCTCGACGACACCGCCGCCACCGAAGTCGTGATCGCCGACGGCGCCAGCCGCAAGAGCGGGATTGCCATCGCCTTCCTGCTGCCGCTGGCCGCGGTTGGCCTGTATGCGCTTCTGGGCAGCCCTTCAGCGGTGCTGCCCGGCCCGGTACAGACCCAGCGCGCTACCGCCGACATGGAGCAGCTTACGGCCAAGCTGGCGAGCAAGCTGGAGCAGAATCCCGATAACCCCGAGGGCTGGGCGATGCTGGCGCGCTCCTACACATCGCTTGGGCGCTGGGATGATGCGGAGCGGGCGTATAAGCGGATCGGACCGGACCTCGACAGGAATGCCGAACTGCTTGCCGAATTCGCCGAGATGCTGGTGCAGAAGAACAATGGATTCGACGCGCGCTCGCGTGAGCTGATCGGCAAGGCGCTGCGCCTCGACGCCAACAACATGCTGGCCCTGTTTCTGGGCGGCGGTGACGCCTTCGGCGGTGAGCGATACGCCGAGGCTGCGGCGCTTTGGGAGCGGCTTCTACCCCAGCTCGAGCCGGGCAGCCAGGATGCGGGCATGGTCGAGTCCAGTCTCGCCAAGGCGCGCGAGCGCAGTGGCGGCGCCAAGCCGGGAGTCGGCGCTGGCGCTTCGCCGGCCGGCAAGGCGGCAAACGGCGCGGTGAAGACGCCGGCGAAAGCCACGGCAAACTCGGTCAGCGGCCGTGTTGAACTCGCTCCGCCATTGAAAGACAAGGCCCGGCCCGATGACGTCGTCTTCATCTTCGCCCGTGCCGTCGATGGCCCGCGCATGCCGCTTGCCGCCCAGCGCGCGCGGGTTGCCGATCTGCCGATGGAGTTCATGCTCGACGATGGTCAGGCCCTGATGCCGGAGGCCACCATTTCGTCCGCGCAGCAGGTGCGGGTCGAAGTCCGCGTGTCGAAATCCGGCAAGGCAACGCCAGGCAAGGGCGACCTGACCGGCAAGAGCGTGGCGGTGAAGCCTGGCGCCAAAGGTGTGAAGATAGTCATCGACCAGATCGACCCCTGACAAGCCGCGGGCGTCCACCTCCTCGCGGCTTGCCCTTCCGCTACGCCGCTGTTTCTGTTTCTGGTGATGCTTGATCAAAATCAAGGCTACGATTCGGCACAAGCCTAGGATGTTGCACGTGCACATCCCCATGGCTGTGAAGGGGTTATCAAGGCACGGCGAGAATCACGGCAGCATCAATCAGTGCCGGAGACCGGGAGTTGTTCAATGAACATTTCAAGCGCCATCATCCATGCCCATCCAGGCGACATCGCCGTCGTTCAGGCCGGGCTGGCAGCCTTGGCCGGTGTTGAGGTTCATGCGGTTTCACCGGAAGGAAAGCTGATCGTAACCATCGAGACCGACGACGATGGCAGCAACGTCGCCACCTACGAAGAAATAGGCCGGCTTCAGGGCGTGATGTCGGCGGCCATGGTCTACCACCAAACCGAATCCGAACCAGAAATGGAAGTTTCAGTCGAGGTCAGGCGCTAGCCTGGGCCGCAACTACAAGGAGATCTGAAATGAAATTGACGCGACGTGAGTTCATCAAGACCAATGCCATCGCCGCAGCGGCTACCACGGCGGGCATGAGCATTCCCGGCGTGGCGCTGGCCGCGACGCCGCAGAGTGAGGACGGGGTTCGCTGGGACAAGGGCGTGTGCCGTTATTGCGGGACCGGTTGCGGCGTTCTGGTCGGCGTCAAGGACGGTCGCGTGGTGGCCACCCAAGGAGATCCCGATGCGCCGGTGAACAAGGGTCTCAACTGCGTCAAGGGTTACTTTCTGTCGAAGATCATGTATGGCAAGGATCGCCTCACCAGGCCGTTGCTGCGCATGAAGGACGGCAAATTCGACAAGAACGGCGAGTTCGCGCCGATTTCCTGGGACGCCGCATTCGACATCATGGCCGAGAAGGTCAAGGCCACGCTGAAAGAGCCTACCCAGGGTGCGAACGGGGTCGCCATGTTCGGCTCCGGCCAATGGACGGTGTGGGAAGGCTATGCCGCTGTCAAATTGATGAAGGCCGGTTTCCGCTCCAACAGCATCGACCCCAACGCGCGCCATTGCATGGCTTCCGCCGTGGCCGGTTTCATGCGCACCTTCGGCATCGACGAGCCCATGGGCTGCTATGACGATGCCGAGCACGCCGACGTGTTCGCCCTGTGGGGCTCGAACATGGCCGAGATGCACCCGATCCTCTGGTCGCGCATCACCAACCGCCGGCTCACCGCGAACCACGTCAAGATCCATGTGCTGTCGACCTTCACGCATCGTTCCTGCGAACTGGCCGACAACGAACTGATCTTCAAGCCGCAGTCCGACCTGGCGATCCTCAATTACATCTGCAATTACATCATCCAGAACAAGGCCGTCAATCAGGAATTCGTCAAGAAGAACGTCGGCTTCTTCCAGGGCGTCACCGATATCGGCTACGGCCTGCGGCCGAATCATCCGCTGGAACAGGTGGCGATGAACAACGGCTATCCCGGCGCCGATGGCAAGCCCAAAGGCGATCCGAACAAGCACACGCCGATCACCTTCGACGACTTCGCCAAGTTCGTCGCGGAATACACCCTGGACAAGGCGCACGAGATTTCCGGCGTGCCTAAGGACCGGCTGGAAGCGCTGGCCAAGGCCTATGCCGACCCGAAGGTGAAGGTGACCTCCTACTGGACCATGGGCTTCAACCAGCACACGCGCGGCACCTGGGTCAATAACATGATCTACAACGTGCACCTGCTGAC
>JAIOPW010000003.1 GCA_021413665.1 Rhodocyclales bacterium
CCGGGGCCTTCTCGGTCAGGGCAAAGGTGATGCCGGTGGACAAGGGCTGAACCGCCGTCGCGCCGCCATGCTTGCCTTTCAGGCGCTCGTAGCATTCGACGCCGCGGTCGGTGGCGTAGCCGGTTTCGCATTCCTCCCAGATCATCTGGACGCCGTTGACGCCGCCGCGGGCATTGGTCAGCTTCATGTAGTCGACGAAACCATTGGCCCAGGGCGTGCCGTTGGGAGCGTAAGCACCGGTGCGATAAGCCAGCACCGGAAAGAATTGCTCCTCGGCAGCGACGGCTACCGGCGAAGCAAGTACCGCGGACAGGCCGATTGCTGCGACCGAAGCGGCTACAACTAGTTTGCGTAAATTCATGTTTTCTCCTCCTAGGATGATTTGGTGTTACGCCTGCATTAATTCTGCTTCAGTAAGAATCCTGCCTCGCCGTTCAATGCGGGAAGGGCCACAAACGCAGCTTTTCCCTGCCCGTCGACCACAGACGTGCTATGCCGTGTGGTTCGACAATCAGGAAGAAGACGATGAGCGCGCCGAAGACCATGATCTCGACGTGCGAAACCAGAGCAATCGAGACCTCAAGGCCGAACAGCGCCCCGACGAGCGGCAGCATCTGGTTGAGGAAGATCGGCAGGATCACGATGAAGGCGGCACCGAAGAAACTGCCGACGATCGCACCCATGCCGCCGATGATGACCATGAACAGCAATTGCAGCGAGCGGTCGATCGAGAATGCCGCCGGTTCCCATGAACCGAGATTGATGAAGCCCCACAAGGCACCGGCGACGCCAAGGTAAAAGGAACTGACGGCAAAGGCGGTCAGCTTGGCATACATCGGGCGGATGCCGATCACTGTGGCCGCGACGTCCATGTCGCGTATGGCCATCCACTGCCGGCCCATGTTGCCCCGCACCAGGTTCTTCGCCATCAAGGCAAAGACAACGAGCACACCGAGGCAGAAGAAATATTTGTCGCTGGGCGAACTGATGGTCCAGCCAAATACGTTGATGTCCGCGATGGAAACCGAACCCGACGAGGCGTTGTTGGTAAACCACTTGATGCGCAGGAAGGCCCAGTCCCAAAAGAATTGCGACGCCAGCGTTGCCACCGCGAGATATAGGCCGCGCACGCGCAGGCTGGGGATACCGAAGACGATGCCTGCCACGGCCGACACGAGCCCGCCCAGCAGTATCGCCGCCAGCGCCGGCATGCCATCGACGCGGATCAGGAAATTGTAGGCAGCGTAGGCGCCCACCGCCATCGAGGCGCCCGCCCCCAAGGTGATCTGCCCGCAGTAGCCGACCAGGATATTCACGCCCAGGGCCGACAGCGCCAGGATCAGGAAGGGAATCAGGATGGCGCGATACAGATACTCGTCGACCATCAGCGGAACGACGAGGAAGGCAAAAAGCACGATGCCCACGATTGCCCAGCGATCCTGCGGGATCGGGAATATCTGCTGATCCGACTGGTACGAGGTCTTGAACTGACCGTTTTCTCTATAGAACATTGCTCAGTCCCCGAATCAAACGCGATCGAAAGGCATTCTAGCTACGGACGCTACGCTTGACTTGCTGCGCAAGTTAGCTCTCACTAAAAAATCATTGATCATTTTCATACCCGATCAATGATCTTCTCTCCGAACAGGCCCTGTGGTCTGAACAGGAGGAAGACCAGCGCCAGCATGTAGGCAAACCATATCTCGATGCCGCCACCAACCATCGGGCCGATAAAGACCTCCGACAGCTTTTCGCCGACGCCGATAATGAGACCGCCGATGATCGCCCCTGGAACCGATGTCAGGCCGCCGAGAATCACCACCGGCAGGGCGCGTAATGCCACGGTCGACAGTGAAAACTGCGCGCCCAGCTTGGAACCCCAGATGATGCCAGCCACCAGGGCGGTAATACCGGCGACGCACCAGACGATGACCCAGATCCGATCCAGTGGAATGCCGATCGACTGCGCCGCCTGATGGTCGTCCGCCACGGCGCGCAGCGCGCGTCCAGTGGCAGTCTTCTGGAAAAAGATCGTCAGCGCCACCACCAGCAAGGCGGAAATCAGCGCAGCGATGAAGTCTTCCTTGTTGATCAGTATGCCGCCCTCGAAGACGCTTTCCAGCATCATCACCGGGTCCTTGGGCATACCGACGTCGATCTTGTAGATGTCGCTGCCGAAAATCGTCTGCCCCACGCCGTCGAGAACATAGGTGATGCCGATGGTCGCCATGAGCAGGGTCGCACCCTCCTGGTTGACCAGGTGGCGCAGCACCAGACGCTCGACCAGCCAGGCCACCGCAAACATCACCACCACGGACACGGCAAACGCCAGCACATTGGCCATGAACAGGTTGTCCATGCCCA
>JAIOPW010000273.1 GCA_021413665.1 Rhodocyclales bacterium
CTGCACAAGTCCTTCAGCCCGCTGTTCAACCCCGCCGCGCCCGAGGACTGGAAGACCTTCATGCGCGCGCAGGTCGTGCGCCGCCTGGAACCCATGGAACAGCGCCTGAAAAAGGCCGACTACCTGATGGGCGAGTTCACCGTGGCCGACGCCTACCTGTTCACCATCCTCGGCTGGACCCGCCTGGTCGGTATCGACCTCAAGGAAAACGCCGTGCTGATGGCCTACATCGCCCGCGTCAAGGCGCGTCCCGGCGTGCAGCAGGCGATGAAGGAAGAAGGCCTGATCAAGCCCGCCTGATCAGGCGGCCGCGGGTGCCTGCAAAGTCGCCTCGCGCATCACCTTGAGCAGGGCGTCCGGCGGCTGCGCCCCGGATGCGGCCAGCGTGTTGTTGAAGATGAAGAAGGGCACCCCGCTGATGCCCAGGCGCCGCGCCTCCTCGGCGTCGCCGCGCACCGCCTCGCTCATCTCGTCGCTGTCGAGGTAGCGCCGCACCGCCTTCGCATCCATGCCGCATTCGCCGGCAATCGCCGCCAGCACCGCGCGGTCGCCGACATGGCGGCCGTCGAGGAACTGCGCCGCGAACAGCGCCTCGACCATCGCGGCCACCGCCGCGCCGCCATTGCCGTCGGCGTGGATGCCGCTGTTCGCGATGCGCTGCGCCAGGTCGATCAGGCGGTGGGCATTCAGGGTGTTGGCGCGCAGCTCGATCTTGTCGAAGGCGAATTCGATGCCGGCCTTGCGCCCCGCGGCGCCGACCTGCTGCCATATTTCGGCCAGCTTCTCCGGGCCGCCGAACTTCTTCTCCAGGAAGGGCCGGTAAGGCTCGCCCGCCTCGGGCGTGTCCGGGTTGAGGAAGAAGGGCCGCCACCGCACGCTCACTTCGCACTCGGGCTGCTCGGCGCGCCAGGCCTCCAGCGCCGCATCGAGGTTGCGCTTGCCGATGAAGCACCAGGGACAGACCACGTCGGACACCACATCCACGCTCATCTTCATTTGCCTACCTCCAGCACGATCTTGCCGATATGCCGGCTCGATTCCATCAGGCGGTGCGCCTCCGCCGCCTGCGCCAGCGGGAAGCGCGCGAACAGGTGCGGCAGCAGCTCGCCGCGGGCCAGCGCCGGCCAGATGTTGGCCGCCAGCGCGTCGCGGATCGCGGCCTTCTCGGCCAGGGTGCGCGGCCGCATGGTCGAGCCGGTGATCGTCAGGCGCTTCAGCATCACGGGCATCAGGTCCGCCTCGCCCTTGCTGCCTTCGAGGAAGGCCACATACACCAGCCGCCCGTCGCGCCGCAGCGAAGCCAGGTTGCGTTGCAGGTAGGGCGCACCGACCATGTCGAGCACCACGTCCACACCCGCGCCGCCGGTGATGCGCTTTACCTCCTCGGCGAAGTCCGATGTACGGTAGTTGATCGCGTGCGCCGCACCGGCGCCGAGGCAGAAGGCCGCCTTCTCGTCGTTGCCCACGGTCACGATGCACTCGACGCCGAGGTGCTTCGCCAACTGGATCGCCACCAGGCCGATGCCGCTCGAGCCGCCATGCACCAGCAGGCGCTCGCCCTGCTTGAGGCGGCCGAGATCGACCAGGTTGGCCCAGACCGTGAACCAGGTTTCCGGCAGCGCCGCCGCCGTCGCGAAATCCATTCCGGCCGGAATCGGCAGCGCATGGCTGGCCGCCGCGATGCAGAACTCCGCATAGCCGCCGCCCGGCGTCAGCGCCGTAACGCCAGCGCCGACTTTCCATTCCGTCACGCCCGCACCCAGCGCCGCGACGCGGCCCGCCACTTCGAGGCCGAGCACCGGCGAAGCATCCGGCGGGGGAGGGTAGCGGCCCGAGCGCTGCAGCACGTCGGGGCGGTTCACCCCGGCGCAGACCACGTCGATCAGGATCTGGCCGGGGCCGGGCGTTGGTGTCGGGCCTTCGGTCAGCGTCATGCAGTCAGCGTCGCCGCCGCTGCCGTGGGCGATGTATTTCATGTCGGGGTACTCCGTGGGGGAATCCGGAGCGAGTCTAGCAGCCCATCCGGTCGATGGGGCTGACCACGCCTCGGTCCAGGGCTCGCCCGACACGGCTCGCCCGCTCCTCGTTCGTGAAGCAGTGCTTCACGCCAGCCCCATCCGGTCGATGGGGCTGACCACTCCTCGCCCACCCTTGTTCAGTACGTGGGTGTAGATCATGGTCGTCGACACGTCGGAATGGCCGAGCAGTTCCTGAATAGTGCGGATGTCGTAGCCGGCTTCGAGCAGGTGGGTGGCGAAGCTGTGGCGCAGGGTGTGCGGCGTGGCCGGCTTGACGATTCCCGCGTCGCGCACCGCCTGCTTCATCGCCCGCTGCACGGCCTGATCCTGCAAATGGTGGCGACGAACGCAGCCGTCGCGAGGGTCGGTCGACAGGCCGTCCGATGGAAATACGAACTGCCAGCCCCATTCGCGGCCGGCGCACGGATACTTGCGGGCCAGCGCATAGGGCAGGGACACCTCGCCGCCGCCGGCGGCCAGGTCGCTTTCATGCCGCGCCCGCGCGCGTGACATCTGTTCCCGCAGCGCCACCGCCACTGCCGCAGGGAGCATCGTGACGCGGTCCTTGAAGCCCTTGCCATCGCGCACCAGGATTTCGCCGCGGGCGAAATCGATGTCCTTTACGCGCAGGCGCAGGCACTCCATGATGCGCATGCCGGAGCCATAGAGGAGGCTGGCTATCAGCCAGTGGGGACCCGACAGCCGGGACAGCACGGCCTGGACTTCGTCGCGCGTCAGCACCACCGGCAGGCGCTTGGGCGCTTTGGCCTGCTGCACGTTGTCGAGCCAGGGCAGTGCCGCGTCGAGCACCTCCCGATACAGGAACAGCAAGGCGCTCTTGGCCTGGTTCTGTGTCGATGCCGCGACCCGGCCGACGACGGCCAGATGCGTCAGGAAGGCCTCCACTTCGGCGGCGCCGAGCTCCCGCGGGTGGCGCTTGCCAAAATGCCGGATAAATCGTTTAATCCAATCCACGTATGTCTGCTCGGTACGCAGGCTGTAGTGCTTGAGGCGGATCTTGCCCCGTACCTGATCCAGCAAACGGGGCGTGGCGGCAGGCTCGTATTGCGCCGGTATGGAATTAATTTTTTAGGCTCCACTAAAAATGTTCAACCCACTGATGAATATCAGCTTAGCACGAATGCTGTTGTTTTATACAGCCTACTTGATGGATAATTTTCCATCTGTTAGGCAGCAGACTTTACGTTAGCGCCCACAGCTATGCCTCGCTCACTATCCCTTGTGACCACTCTTTGTCTTGCTGCGTTCATCGTTGGCAAAGCTTCCTACGCACAGACGCAGCCAGCGAAAGCGACGAGCAAGGCCAGCGCCGAACGCCGTTCAGAACCGAATCCGTTTGAAAAGCATGTCCGTGTGGCTGACGGAATCTACGTGTATGACCGTTCACAATTTGCCCGCTACACCGGACCGCTCGTGTCCGCTCGGAACCCCGATGCTGAAGACGGAGTAGTTGAGCGAAAAGGACTCGGCGCCATATTGGTTTCTCCCGGTATCAAGTTCAACATTGAGCTAGTGGCAAAGCCAATGCATGAGAGCTACGAGTTCAAGGACATAAAAACCGGTAGCGTTGTTCACGAGTTCACATACTTTGCTACCAGCGCTGCCTCACTACTCTTCACTGGGCAAGGGGTTGTCTACGAGCACGCACGGCTCGATCCACTTTGCTGGGGTACCGTGACTCGAAAATACGAATTCACTGATGGAAAATTTACTGAAACCCGCCAACCATTTCTGCTACTTGCTGCTGAAACGGAAGTGCTCCAGGATTCGAGGCTTTTCGTTTTGCCAACCACAACAAGTGCTCAGGTCGCTTTGTTGAAGAAGGGAATGAAAGTGACCGTCCTAGCTTATGAAGGAAGCGATCGGTTTCTAGTCAAAACCCCGCTCGGTCTTACCGGCTGGCTTATAAATGACTCAGCCAACAGTAGCGTTTCCATCACCCAATGCAACTAACCTCCATCGCGGTGGGCGCTAACATGGCGGTCGACCCCGTTCCCTTCGGTCACTGGACGCTGCGCGATGAAGCCGCGCAGCGCCGGTCACCTATACGTTGAAGCTGTAGAAAAACCCCTTTTCGAGCCGCAAAAGTCTCTCCGAATGGCGCGATCTTCATCGCGCCATTTTCAATTCGCCGCTTGATTGTTTGCGTCGCCGTGTCACCAGCGCCGACTTTCAGGTCACGCGCCGC
>JAIOPW010000045.1 GCA_021413665.1 Rhodocyclales bacterium
CCTTCGTCCCCATCCTGGCCGAATACCGCAATCGGCGCGGGGAAAGCGAAACCAAGAGCCTCGTGGATCGGGTCGCCAGCGTGCTGTTCCTGATCCTGATCGCTGTCAGCGCGCTCGGCATGGCCGCCGCACCCCTGCTGATCGCCGTCACGGCGCCCGGGTTCGCCGCCGATGCCGAAAAGTTCCAGCTCACAGTCGAGCTGACGCGGATCACCTTTCCCTACATCCTCTTCATGTCGCTGGTTGCGCTGGCGGCCGGAATCCTGAATACCTGGAGCCGCTTCGCCCTGCCCGCCTTCACGCCAGTGTTGCTGAACCTGTCCTTCATCGGCATGGCGCTGTTCGCCGCGCCCTGGTTCGATCCTCCGATCATGGCCCTGGGCTGGGCGGTCTTCATCGGCGGCGGGCTGCAACTGGCGATCCAGTTGCCGGCCCTGGCGAAGATCGGCATGCTGCCGCGCTTCGCCCCGCTGTGGCGCGATGAAGGCGTACAAAGAGTCCTCAAATTGATGGCGCCAGCCGTGCTGGGGGTTTCCGTATCCCAAATCAGCCTGCTGATCAACACCATCTTCGCCTCGTTTCTCGAGAGCGGGAGCGTCTCTTGGCTTTATTACGCGGACCGGCTGATGGAATTTCCCGCCGGCCTGCTCGGCGCAGCCCTGGGCACCATACTGCTGCCCAGCCTGGCCAGAACCCATGCCGATGGGAAAACGGAAGACTTTTCGGCATTGCTCGACTGGGGCCTGCGCCTGACCCTGATGCTGACCCTGCCCGCGTCGCTGGCACTGGCGATGCTGGCCACTCCGCTGCTGTCAACGCTGTTCCAATACGGCGCGTTTGCCGCCGCTGACGTATTGCGCACACGGGAAGCACTGGTCGCCTATTCGATCGGGCTGACCGGGCTGATACTGGTCAAGGTGCTGGCCCCCGGCTACTACGCCCGGCAGGACATTCGCACGCCGGTGAAGATCGCCCTGATTACGCTGGCTCTGACGCAACTGATGAATGTCGCCTTCATCGGCTGGCTCCGGCATGCCGGGCTGGCGCTGTCGATCGGCCTGGCCTCGTGCCTGAATGCCGGATTGCTGTGGCGCGGCTTGCGGCAGCGCGGCGTCTACCAGCCACAAGCGGGCTGGGGAGCGTTCATGCTGAAACTCCTCGTGGCACTGACTGTACTTGGTGGCGTACTGTGGTTTGCCAGCGCCAGTGACGCCGCATGGCTGGCGATGAGCGGCGGCCAACGCGTGCTGCAGCTATCCGCGGTCGTCCCGGGGGGAATAGCCAGCTACTTCGCCACCCTCTGGTTGCTGGGTTTCCGGATTCGCGATTTCCGCCATCGGGGGGCCTGATCAGTCGCCCCGGGCGACGCCTTCGCGACGCGGATCAACCGCACCCATCCAGCCGCCTGCGACGCGCACGATCAGATGCAGGCCGCTGGTCATCTCGACACGCCGTACCTCGTGTCCACGCCGTTCAAGTTCCAGCGTCAAAACATCGGGAACGCGCCCACGCTCGACTTCGGTCGCTCCATTGCGGCTGCCGACATGAGCCAGCGCAACTGCCTCCGCCGGGGCTTGCCGACCATCGAGAAGCGCCACAAGGGTGCGTGCCACATAGTTGATGATCCGATTGCCTCCGGGGGAGCCAAGCACTGCATGGAGGCGACCTCCCGCATCGAAAACGAAAGTTGGCGCCATCGACGATAGCGGCCGCTTGCCCGGCTGCAAGCGGTTGGCCACGAGCTTGCCATCTTGCTTCGCGGTAAGGGAAAAATCGGTGAGCTGATTGTTGAGCATAAAGCCCGCCGCCTGGATGCGGCTGCCGAACGCACTCTCGATCGAACTCGTCAGAGCCACAGCATTGCCATCCCGGTCGACAATGGAAACATGCGTCGTCGCCGGCAGTTCCGGCGCATCGTCGTCGGCCCGTGCGATGCGCGGCGGAAGTTCCCCGGGCGGCGCAACGCCCATGCTGCGCCGGAAATCGATCAGGCGTGCCCGCTGATCCAGGTAGCGGGAGTCCAGCATTTCCTTATGCGGCACGGAAATGAAATCCGGATCTGCAAGGTAGCGCGCCCGGTCGGCGTAGACCAGTCGCCCGGCCTCGGCGAAAATATGCGCCGCGTCGGGCGTTGTCGGGTCGCCCGGAGGTAAGCCGGAACGTTCCAGCATTCCCATCAATTGCAGGACGCCAATGCCGCCGGATGAAGGCGGCGGCATACCGCAGATTTGCCAGCGTCGAAAAGGGCCGCACACCGGCTTGCGCTGCTTCGGTCGATAGTCGCTCATGTCCATTGCTGACAAATTGCCGCCTCGTTGGTCCACCGCGGCCACAACCCGCTGCGCGACGTCACCACGCTGCAAGGCAGCCGACCCGTCGGCGGCAATGCGTCGCAGGGTAGCCGCCAATTCCGGGTTGCGCAGGAGTTCGCCAACCGGTCTGGCTTCGCCGCTCTCCATGTAGTAGAGGACACGCGCGGCGGCATCCCGGCGCAACAAGGGATCGTCACGCAAGAGTTGGTGCAGGCGCGGAGAAACGGCGAAGCCGTTTTCGGCGAGCCGAATGGCAGGTCGGAACAGCCGCTCCCAGGAAAGCTTGCCATGCCGCCGATGGGCAGCTTCAAGCACGGCGACGAGTCCGGGCACACCGACTGCTTTCCCGGTCGCTAATATTTCGTACAAGCTCGCCGGGCCGCCGTCCGGACGCGCGGCAAAGTCGGCGCTGGCGCCACGGGGCGCCGTCTCGCGCCCGTCCCAGGCCGACACGCGGCGGCGCTGTTGATCCCAGTGCAACAGAAATCCGCCACCGCCAATGCCTGCGGATTGCGGCTCGACCAGGTTGAGCACCCACTGTGCCGCAATCGCGGCATCAAGCGCATTACCGCCAAGTTGCAGAATTTCCGCGGCGGCATCCGTAGCGTAGCCATTTGCGGTAACCGCCATGAAACCAGCACCAATGACCGCAGGCCTTGGTGTGAAGCCGCTCGCCGCTTCCGGCTGATCGGCCTGCGCCCAGGCTGGCGCGGTACAAACCAGAATGGCCGGCGCCAAGAAAAAACGGGCAGCCCGAAGGCTGCCCGCTTGCATGAATGTCTTGCGGGAAATCACACCACCAGCGGCAGGATCAGCAAGGCCACGATGTTGATGATCTTGATCAGAGGGTTGACCGCAGGGCCTGCCGTATCCTTGTACGGATCGCCCACGGTATCGCCGGTCACGGCCGCCTTGTGCGCCTCGGAACCTTTGCCGCCAAAGTGGCCGTCTTCGATGTACTTCTTGGCGTTGTCCCAGCAACCGCCGCCGGTGGTCATCGAAATGGCGACGAACAGGCCGGTGACGATGGTGCCCATCAGCACTCCGCCCAAGGCGCGAACCCCGGCTCCGACACCGTTCAGCGGAGGCATGAGGAAATTCATGATGACGGCGACCACGACCGGAACCAGCACCGGCAGCAGCGACGGAATCATCATTTCCTTGATGGCAGCCTTGGTCAGCATGTCGACGCAGGTACCGTATTCGGGCTTGGCCGTGCCTTCCATGATGCCCTTGATCTCCTTGAACTGGCGGCGCACTTCGACCACCACGGAGCCGGCGGCGCGGCCCACGGCTTCCATGCCCATTGCGGCAAACAGGTAGGGCACCATGCCGCCGACGAAGAGGCCGATGATGACTGCCGGATCGGACAGGTCGAAAGCGAACTTGATGCCGGGCTTGAGCGCTTCCAGACCATGCGTGAAGTCGGCGAACAGCACCAGTGCGGCCAGGCCGGCGGAACCGATGGCATAGCCCTTGGTCACCGCCTTGGTGGTGTTGCCCACGGCGTCGAGCGGATCGGTGATGGCGCGCACGGAAGGTGGCAGTTCCGACATTTCGGCAATGCCGCCGGCGTTGTCGGTGATCGGGCCGTAGGCGTCAAGCGCGACGACGATGCCGGCCATGGACAGCATCGACGTAGCGGCGATGGCGATGCCGTAGAGGCCGCCCATCGCAAACGAGGCCCAGATCGCGGCACAAACGGAAAGCACCGGCCATGCAGTGGACTTCATCGACACGCCAAGACCGGCGATGATGTTGGTACCGTGACCCGTGGTCGAAGCTTCCGCCACGTGCTGCACCGGCTTGAACTCCGTGCCGGTGTAGTACTCGGTGATGTACACCATCAGGCCGGTCAGCACCAGGCCGATCACCGCCGCACCGTAGAGGCGCATATGCGAACCGCCGCTGATGTTCAGCACGCTGTCGAGCAGGTGGTCGTCGATCAGCCA
>JAIOPW010000046.1 GCA_021413665.1 Rhodocyclales bacterium
CGACAAAGCGATCGCCGACCTTGAGCACGACGATGCCGGCGGAATGTTCGACGAGCTCCCAGTCGTCCGGAATTTCCAGCTCGGCATGCAGTTCAAGCGACAGCTTCTTCATATCGTTCTCCGACTTCGGGTTTCCAAAGGTGCATCCTAATGCATCCGGCCATGCCGGGGTAGGGCAATCGCTTGAAGGATGCCCCTCGCCAGCCCTCCCCGGGCCTTGTGCCGGGGTAGGATGAGCCTTCATTCCGCGAGTTCAAAGGCCATGATGCAACCTCCCATAATGCTCGACGACGACGCCGTGCGCCGGCACCTCTCGCTCGATGTCCTTCTGCCGGCCATCAAACAGGCGCTGATCGATCTTTCCGCCGGCGGCGTGGTGCAACCGCCGCGCACGGTGATGGAACTGCCCGGCCCCGGCAGCCTTTTTTTCGTCAAGCCGGCACTTGCCGGGAAGGCCCTGGCGACCAAGCTGATCACCCAGGTGCCGGGCAACGCCGCGCGCGGCCTGCCGACCATGATCGCCACGCTGCTGCTGCTTGACCCGGCGACCGGCGTGCCGCTGGCGGTGATGGACGCCACCTGGCTGACCGAGCTGCGCACCGCCGCCGTCTCCGCCGTGGCGACACGCGCGCTGCGCGACGGCGGACCGAAACGACTTGCGATCCTCGGCTCGGGTGCCCTGGCGCGCAGCCACGCGCTGGCGCTGGCCGCTGTGGTGCCGCTCAGCCACATCCGCGTCTGGAGCCCGACCCGCGCCAATGCCGACCGCTGTGCTGCCGACATCGGCGGCAGCGCCAGCCCCGATGCGGAAAGCGCGGTGCGCGACGCCGACATCGTGGTGACCGTGACCAACGCCAGCACGCCGGTGCTGATGGGACGCTGGCTCAAGCCCGGCGCGCTGGTGCACGCGGTGGGTGCGCCGCGCCCGGGATGGCGCGAGCTGGACGACGAAGCGATGGGCAACTACGTGATCGCCGACAACCGCCTCGCCGCCGAGACCGAATCGGGCGACGTCATCCTGTCCGGCGCGAAGGTGCAATGCGAGATTGGCGAAGTGCTGGTGGGCAAGGTGCGGGTACCGGCGAACACGACGATCATCTTCAAGGCCCTCGGCCAGGCGGTCGAGGACGCAGTCGCCGCGCAACTGGTCTATGCCGCCGTCTGCGCCGAGCGCGGCGACTAGCTAAGCCAGCCGCCGCTCAATGAACCGTGCGGCGCGCCTGCTGCCAGGCAATCACCGCTTGGTTGGCATGGGCGAACATCGGCTCGGAAACCTCGCGCGGCAGGGCCTGGCGCAATGCGACGAACAATCCTTCGGTGGTCTCGCGGGCCAGGTCCGTGCTCGCGGCGGCATCGGCCAGGCAGCGCAACTGGATGTTGGCCAGCGCGTCGGCGACCAGTCGCCAGCCCAGCGTCGGCATGTGGCCTGCCAGCGCCACCAGCATGCCGCCCAGCGCGGCAAGGATGGCGAAAGCCTCGTCCCTGTCTTCGCAGGCGATCATCGCGTGCCACAACGCCAGGTGGATGTTGCGCCGCAATTCCATCTTGAAATCGATGGCGTTGCTCTCGACGCTTTCGACGGCCGCGAAGGCCCGCTGGAAGCGCGCGTCGTCCGCCGCATCGAGGGCGCTGCGCAAGCCGCCGAGCAGGACGCTGACGCCGGGCAGCGCCGTCAGCGCGAAAGCCTGCGCATAGGCCAGCCCCCACTGATCGACGCCGCCCACCAGCAAGGCCAGGCGCAGGGCGCGCGCCTCGTCGTCCGCCGCAGCACGCACCCAGTTGCCGGCGCGCGCGCCGATCTCAACCACGGCCGACTGCAGCGCCGCCTCGTCGCCTTCGAGAGTCAGGCGGAAGATGCGCGTGAACGCATCCTGTGCCATGCGCGCGGCGAGGCGCTGCACCTCGGGCGCGGCCAATGCGGACAGGTTATCCGCCGGCGGCATGAAGCCGCCACTGCTACCATCGCTCATACTTCGCTTCCGTCCTCAAACCCCGCATTATGCAGATCTGGGTCGATGCCGACGCCTGCCCGGGCGTCATCAAGGAAATTCTCTATCGTGCGGCCACGCGGCATTCGCTGCCGGTAATCCTGGTCGCCAACCAGTGGCTGCGCGTGCCGCCCTCGCCCTGGATACGCTCGGTGCAGGTACCCAAGGGCTTCGACGTGGCCGACAACCATATTGTCGAGCAGGCTGCGGCGGGCGACCTGGTGGTCACCGCCGACATTCCGCTGGCGGCGCTGGTGATCGAAAAGCGGGCTTTCGCCCTGAATCCGCGCGGCGAGTTCTACACCGCCGAAAACATCCGCCAGGTACTGGACATGCGTAACTTCATGGATACCCTGCGCAGCAGCGGCGTCGACACCGGCGGGCCGCCGACTTTCAGCCATGCCGACCGACAGAGCTTCGCCAACCAGCTCGACCGCTTCATCGCCGGCCGCCGCAGACCGGCGGGGCCGAACGCCCCGGCCTGAAGCCGCGGCTATAATCGGCGCCTTCATCGACTTTGCCACGACACGAGGAAACGAACACCGTGAACC
>JAIOPW010000047.1 GCA_021413665.1 Rhodocyclales bacterium
TGCGCGAGGCCTTCAAGCAGGCCAAGCGGCTGCAGTCGCGGCTACAGCTCGAATACAGGCTCTGAGTGGTCGTCGCCACCATTCCCCTGCGCACGCCGTTGCTCCGTGGCGAGCGACGTTTGCGCATCGCCCTGGTCGGCCTCCCGGGGGGCGGCAAGACGACGCTGTTCGACGTCGTGTCGAGCACGGCGCCGAACCGCGGCGAACTGACCGGCACGCATCGCGTGTATCGGGAGTGTTCCGTCCAGATCGGGCTCGATGAGGCCAGCGTGGTCGACCTGCCGAGCATCCACACCCTGCACGACCTGCAAGGCGACGACCTTTCGGCGCTGAAGTACCTGCTGTGGGGAGATGACCGTCCGCCGGTGTCGGTGCATGAGCAGTCGGGTCCGCCGGCACCCTTTGCACCGCCCGACCTGATCATCCAGGTGGTCGACGCCACCAGCCTGCAGAGCCATCTTGAGCTTGCCCTTGAGTTGAGCCAGTTGGGCCGACCGATCGTGCTGGCCCTCAACCACATGGACGAGGCATTGCGGAAAGGCCTCTACATCAACGTCAAGGTCCTGGAAAAATTGCTGGGCATGCCGGTCGTGCCCACCGTGGCGCTGATGGGGCAGGGCATCGCGCAACTGTTCGCCGCCGCCGTCAGCGCCGCGCGCGAGGCCATCTGTCCCCTGCCGCAGCCGCCGAGCAGGCATATCGCCGAAAGCCTGCGGCCCCTCACGGCGGCAATGAACCGTCCCGATATCCATGCGGCGTTTCGCGTGCCGCATCCGCTGTTGCTGGAGCAATTCGCCGCCGATGACGGCTTTGTCGAGGGCGAGCTGGGGCAACACTTTCCCGGCCTGCTGCCCGAGTTGCGGGCGCTGCGCGAGGCGGCGGGGCTGGGCCTGCCGCGTCCGCTGGCGGAAGAACTGCATGCCGATCGGCACCATCGCGCGGCGACGCTGGTCGAGGCGGCCATGCGCATGGGGGCGCCCGCCGCTACAGGCGGCTGGCGCTACTGGCTCGACGAGCTGTTCCTGCATCCGCAAGGGGGCCTGATCGGCAGCCTCGCCGTATTTGCGGCGGTGCTGTTCGTCGTGTTCGAGATCAGCGGCTGGATCGACTCGATGACCACGGCGCGGCTGGCCGAGGCATTCGCCGACTGGCAGCCCGTGTCGACCGGCGGCGTCGTCGGCCGCGCCGTGCTCGACGGCCTGATCGGCCTGACCGGCATCGTGGTGCCCTACATGATTCCTCTGGTCATGCTGCTGGTGACCCTGGAACAGGCCGGGCTGATGCACCGCATCGCTTTTGTCGTCGATCGCGGCTTCCACCAGATCGGTCTGCACGGCGGCGTCGCCGTGCCCTTCCTGCTCGGGCTGGGCTGCAACGTGCCGGCCATCTCCGGTGCCGCAAGGGCCACCAGCGGCCGCGAGCGCGTGATCGCCTCGGTGCTGATCTCGTTCGTTCCCTGCTCGGCGCGCTCGGCCATCATCCTCGCCATCGCCGGAAAGTATCTCGGCGCCGGCGGCGTATTCGGCATTTTCGCCCTGACCCTGATTCTGATCGCCGTGATGGGCCGCCTGCTGTCGCGCGGCGACCGCGAACCGGGACCCGGCCAGGTGCCGGAAATCCCGCCCTACGCCATGCCGACCGGGCGGATTCTGCTGGCCGAGACCTGGGATCGCACCAGCGACATTCTCACCATCGTCACGCCCTTGCTGGTGGGCGGCAGCGTGGTGCTTGCGCTGCTCACCCACGTCGGCGCTGACAGCGTCATCAACACCCTGCTGACGCCGGTGACGGTCTGGTGGCTGGGATTGCCCCTGGCGCTGGGGGTGCCGCTGCTGTTCGGCGTGCTGCGCAAGGAACTTTCGCTGCTGATGATCTACCAGGCGCTCGGCACCCAGGAAATCGGCAACCTGCTCGATTCGGTGCAGATCACCGTCCTGCTGCTGTTCCTCACCTTCTACATTCCCTGCGTTTCGACCTTCGCCGTGATGCTCAGGACCATAGGACGAAGGAACGCCCTGTTCTCGGTTTCGATTTCGGTCGGGGTCGCCCTGCTGGTGGCGGTGGTCGCGCGATTGCTGTTGAGCGGAGTGCGGGCGCTTGTCGCCTGATCGCCCTCCGAGCCATCCGGCATGCGCGGCGGGACGGTCGGGCAGGAAACGCTGCCTTCGCGGCGGCGGATATTGTCCCGTGTCGGCCTAGAATGGTAACGTACTCCACTCGGGGATACCTTCCGCCGCCCCCAAGGCTGCGGACATAACGTTTTCAGGCGCGGCAACGCGAGGCGACAGACATGCAGAAATTCGATTTCGACGGCGCGATAGCAATGCACCGTTTATGGAAAATGAAGTTTCATCTGGCGATCGACGCCATTCGCAGCCGGGATTTCGATACGCAGCCGATCGGCGACGAGGCGCAGTGCGCGCTCGGCCAATGGTTGTCGGCCAACGCCGGCGAGCTGGAAGGATTCGATTCCGCCCGGGAACTCATGACGATCCACCGCGACTTTCACGGCCGCTCGGAATCGATCGCAGACGCCATCCGGAATGGAAAAATCGTGCACTTGAACGATGCGGCCATCGTCGAGTTCGGTACCCTTTCCGAAAAAATCGAAACTTTGTTACTGCAACTCAAGGAAGACGTTCAGCCGGCCGCGTGAAGCCGGTTTTCAGCTGCTGCCGCCCGGCCCAACCACCTGCCGACGAATATCGAACCAGCCAATACGAGACGCCATGAACAAAGACATCATCTACATCAGGACCGGAAAGGGCGAGCGGGCGCTCGCGGAATCCGGCGAACTGGCGCCCGGCCTGGACAAGATTCTCGGCGCGATCGACGGCCGGTCGTCCATCGACGTCATTCGCGGGCGACTCGACAAGATTTCCGCCGGCCTGGTCGATGTCGGATTGGAAGCGCTGGTCGAGGGAGAACTGATTCGCGACGTGGCGAGCGCAGAGCCCGTTTCGGCGTCCACGCCGGCGGAGGAGCACGCCCGCAAGGCTCAGGAACTGCGCGACAAGATTCGCGACCGGCGCAAGGGTGGCGACCGCTCGCGGTCGTCTCCGGCGGTCGATGCCTGGTACAAGGCGCGGCGTGAAGCCGAAGCGCAGGCGGCCCGGGAAGCGGAGGAACAGGCGCGACGCACGGGCGACGAGCAGGCCAGGCGGAGGAACAGGCACGACGTGCGGCAGAGGAACAGGCCAGGCGCGCCGCCGAAGAGCAGGCCCGGAGTGTGGCTGAAGCGCAGGCCCGGCGTGCGGCAGAGGACGAGGCCAGGCGCAAGGCGGAGGAACAGGCAGGGCGGGCCGCCGCGGAAGAACGGCGCAAGGCGGAGGAGCAGGCAGTGCGGGCCGCCGAGGAAGAACGGCGCAAGCAGGAAGACCAGGCGCGACAGGACGCCGAAGAAGCCGCTCGCCGCGACGCCGAACGCGTGAAGCAGGAAGCCGAGGAGCAAGCGCGACGCGCGGCAGAGGAAAAGGCCCGCTCGACGGCCGCGAGTGAAGAGGAACGCGAGGCTGCCGAGCGCACCCGCCAGCGTGCCGAAGTCCAGGCCCGGCTGATGGCCGAGGAGGCGGCGTGGCTGGAGGCGGAAGAGAAAGCCCGGGCCGACGAGGAGGTCGCCAGGGAGCGCGGGGATGCGCAAACCGAGCCATCGTCGGGCAAGGCGGCTTCAGGGAAGCCGCGCAACCTGGTAAAGCCGGCGGCGATCGGAGGCGGTGCGCTGCTGGTGCTTGGCCTGGCCGCAATCCATCTGATTTCTTTCGACGGGCAGATACCGCAATTCGAGAAAGCCCTGGCCGGGCAGTTCCAGCAGCCGGTGAAGATCAAGGCGCTTCACCTCGCCCTGGTGCCTGGGCCGCACGTGCGGCTGGATGGTGTTTCGATCGGCGCCGAAGGCCAGATTCGGGTGCCCACGATCAGGGCGGGCGGCAGCCCCGGAAACCTGTTCGGCGACAAGAAGGCTTTCAAGTCGATCGAAATGGAGGCCCCGGTCATCACCGAAGAGGGCCTGGGCTGGATACTGTTCGGCAAGCGACAGGCGGGCGACATGGCCTTCGGCGATGTCAGTGCCATTGGCGCGAGCCTCGAATCGAAACAGATCAGCCTCCCACCCTTCGATGCAAAGCTGCAGTTCGGTGGCGAGGGTGCCTGGAAAACCATTTCGATTGCATCGGCGGACAAGAACCTCGAAATGCTGCTGACCGCCAAAGGCCAGGCGGCACAGCTTGAAATCAAGGCCCGGTCGTTCAAGGTGCCCTTCGGCTCGACGCTGGTGCTTGAGGATTTTGTCGCCAATGGTACGGCGGACCGTACCGGCATTGCCCTGACCGATTTCAAGAGCTTCGTTCATGGGGGCACGCTCAGCGGTACCGCCAGGCTGAAGTGGGGTGCGGTCTGGAGTCTTGCCGGCGAGGCGGCGGCGAAACAGATCGACACGGCGCGTCTGGCTCCCGAGGTGTTGGGCAGCGCGCGGCTGGAGGGAACGGCGTCCTATGCCATGCAGGCGTCGGAGGCGGCCAAGCTATTCGCCTGGTCCCACGCCGAGGGCAGTTTCACCATTCCGCGCGGCACGCTGCTGGGCCTCGACCTCGGCAGCGTTTTGCAGGGAGGGAGCACGCGTGGCGACACCAAGTTTACCGAACTCACCGGCAGCTTTGTCCATGACCAGGGCGCGACCCAGTTGCGACAATTGCGCCTGATCCAGGCCAACATGTCGGCCAACGGCTCCATCGACATCGATGCGGAGAACCGGATTCGCGGGCGCATCGCGGCGGAGCTGAGGTTGTCCACCGACTTGCGGCGCACCAGCCTTTCCGTCACCGGGACACCGGCCAAGCTGGAGTGGCAGCGGTAAAAAGCCCGGTTACCTCGATACCCGACCCATGACGCAGGGGCGTTCGCTCCGAACCACGAAAGAAGGTTTTCATGAATCCACAGAACGGCTACGACATCGAAGACATTTCCGTCGGCATGAGCGCGGAAATCGCCAAGACCATCACCGACGCGGACATTGTCCTGTTCGGCGGCATCTCGCTGGACTCGAACGCGGTCCATATGGACGAAGAGTTCGGCAAGACCACCATGTTCGGCGGCCGCATCGCCCACGGCATGCTGTCGGCCAGCCTGATTTCGGCGGTGCTCGGCAATCGGCTGCCCGGCGCCGGGGTGATCTACATGAGCCAGTCCCTGCGCTTTCGCGCGCCGGTGCGGCCGGGCGACACGGTGCATGCCAGGGTGACCGTCAAGGAAGTCATTGCCGACAAGTGTCGTGTGCTGCTCGATACCGTCTGCACCGTCGGCGGCAAGGTGGTCATCGACGGCGAGGCCATGGTGATGGCAACCTCGCGCGCCAAGCGCGAAGCGGCCGGCAAGTAGTTCGTCGCAACGACCAATCCCGCATCGTCCGAACGTGACGCCCGACACCCTGCCGGCGGCGGTCGATGCCGTCATGGGCGGACGCCATGCGGTGCGCGCCTTCCTGCCCGGGGACGTTTCCCGCGACCTGGTTGCGGAAATACTGGCGATCGCCCGCCGCGCGCCCTCCGGCACCAACCTCCAGCCATGGCGCGTGCATGTGTTGGCCGGGGCGACGCGGCAGCGCCTGGTCGATGCCGTGTGCGCCGCCTACGACACGGCGGAGCCCGGCCACAGCGCCGATTACGATTACTACCCTGCGGAATTCTTCGAACCTTACCTGGCGCGCCGGCGCAAGATCGGCTGGGGGCTTTACGGTCTGCTCGGCATCGGCAAGGGCGACGCGGAACGCATGAAGGCGCAAATGCGCCGCAACTTTGAATTCTTCGGTGCGCCCGTCGGCCTGATCTTCAGCATCGACCGGCGCATGGGGCAGGGCGGCTGGCTCGACTACGGCATGTTCCTTCAGAATGTGATGCTCGCCGCGCGCGCCCGCGGCCTCGACACCTGCCCCCAGGTGGCCTGGCTCGACTACCACCGCATCATCGCCGAAGTCCTCGGCTTCGGGCCGCGGGAGCAACTGGTCTGCGGCATGGCGCTGGGCCATGCCGATCCGGACGCGATCGAGAACACGCTGGCGACCGAACGCGCCGCGCTCGACGAATTCGTCGTCTTCCATGACTGAGCAGCGCATCGACAAGTGGCTCTGGGTGGCGCGCTTCTTCAAGACGCGCAGCCTCGCGGCGACGGCGGTCGATGGCGGCCGTGTCAAATGGAACGGGCAGCAGGCCAAGCCGGCGCGCGAACTGAAACCCGGCGACGAACTCGACATCGTCGCCGGCGAGCTGCGCTGGACGGTCGTGGTGCGTGGCCTCAACAGCCAGCGTCGTCCGGCGCCGGAAGCCCGCCTGCTGTACGAGGAAACCGCCGAAAGCCTGGCGCGCCGCCAGCGGCAGGAGGAAATCCGCAAGCTGGCGCCGATGCCGGGGGCGAACCTGAAGGGGCGGCCGACCAAGAAGGCAGGGCGCCAGATTCGCGGCTTCAACGAGTAGGAGCCCGCTGAAACAGGCGCCAAGCTCATCCCTTGAGCCTTGTGCGAGTGATACTCTCCGTTCTTACGGCGAATCGGGATTGAACGCGGCATGGAAACAGGCATTGCACTGGTGGTGGGGCTGCTGATCGGCGGCGGCCTGGTGGCCGTCGTATTCGGCGCGCGGCTGAAGGACGCGCAGGCAAGGCTCGCCGGCCAGGACAGCGAACTGGCGGCGCTGCGGGCGCAAGAGTCGGTGCTGGCGATACGGTGCGCGTCGCTGCAAACCGAGCTGGAAAAGGACCAGGCGCTGTTCGCCGAACGCCAGGCCACTTGGGGCGCCGCGCGCGACAGTTTTGCCGACGCCTTCAAGGTGATTTCGGCCGATGCGCTGGCGAAGAACAACCAGTCCTTCCTCGAACTCGCCCGCACCACGCTCGAAGCCCAGCAGGCGGCGGCGCTGGCCTCGGCGAAGACCGACCTCGACAAGCGCCAGCTCGCCATCGGCGAACTGGTGGCACCGGTCAGGACCTCGCTGGAAAAGTTCGAGCTGCAGATCCAGGGCATCGAAAAATCGCGCATCGACGCCTACGCCACGCTGACCGAACAGGTGCGCGCCATGGCCGACGCGCAGGGCGCCCTGCGGCTGGAAACCGGCAACCTGGTCAAGGCCCTGCGCGCGCCGCAGACGCGCGGGCGCTGGGGCGAACTGCAACTCAAGCGCGTGGTCGAGATGGCCGGCATGCTCGACCATTGCGACTTTTTCGAGCAGGAAAGCACCAACACCGAGGACGGCCGCCTGCGTCCGGACATGGTGATCAAGCTGCCCGGCGGCAAGAACATCGTGGTCGATGCCAAGGCGCCGCTCGCCGCCTACCTCGAAGCGCTGGAAGCGCCCGACGAGGACGAGAAGAAGCGCAAGCTCGCCGACCACGCGCGCCAGGTGCGCGACCACCTCAAGAAGCTGGGGCAGAAGTCCTACTGGGAGCAGTTCCAGCCCTCGCCCGATTTTGTCGTGCTGTTCCTGCCCGGCGAGATGTTCTATTCGGCCGCGCTGGAAGCTGACCCGTCGCTGATCGAGGCCGGCGTCGACGCGCGGGTGATCCTCGCCACGCCGACCACGCTGATCGCGCTGCTGCGGGCGGTCGCCTACGGCTGGACGCAGCAAGCCCTGACCGAAAACGCCGAACGCATCCGCCAGCTCGGACGCGAGCTCTACGACCGCATCGCCACCGTCACCGAGCACTGGGGCCGCGTCGGCAAGAACCTCGGCGAAGCCGTCGGCGCCTACAACAAGTCGGTGGCCTCGATGGAAACCCGCGTCCTGGTCTCGGCGCGCAAGTTCCGCGAGCTGAAGGTGGCGAGCGAAGACAAGGAGATCGCCGACCTCAATCCGGTCGAGGCGTTGCCGCGCGAAGTGCAGGCGCCGGAATTGCTGGCAAACGATGAACCAGGCTCACGCCATGAGCCGTGAGGGCGGAAGACTGTGCTCCATTCCCAAGGAGGCAGTCCCATGTACATCGATCAGGTTTTCGCCCAGCACCCCGTCCATCCCGCCGACCTCGCCGTGTTCCTCGTCACCACCACCTTGTGCGCCCTCGGCGCGCTGATGCTGCCGCTGGCGGGGTGAACAGCGGACGATTTGCCACGGCAATCCATCGCGGTTTAACTCGCGCCTATAATTCGCCCATGTCAAATTCATCGGTCGGCCTGGATGTCATAGTGTCCACACGGCTACCGACGAGCATCCCGCACGCATCGGATGTGGAGGGCGGATTCATCGCGCGAGGAGGGGGAATGCCATGAGCAATGTCAAGCTGTTCGAGTCCGCCCATATCCGCTCGGTCTGGAATGAGACGGACGGCAAGTGGTACTTTTCCGTGGCCGACGTGGTGCAGGCGCTGACGGATTCCGCCAATGTTCGCGATTACATCAAGAAGATGCGCAAGCGCGAGACGGAACTCGACGCCAACTGGGGGACACTTTGTCCCCCCCTTGAACTGCTGGCGCCGGACGGCAAGCGAAGGCAGACGCAATGTGCCAATGCCGAAAGCCTGCTCCGCATCATCCAGTCCATTCCCTCGCCCAAAGCCGAACCCTTCAAGCGCTGGCTGGCCAGGGTGGGCTATGAGCGCCTGGAAGAAATCGAAAACCCGGAACTGGCCGCCAAGCGCATGCGGGAGTTGTACAAGGCCAAGGGCTACAGCGACGAGTGGATCGAAAAGCGAGTGCGCGGCATCGCCATCCGCGACGAACTCACCAACGAGTGGCAGAAGCGTGGCGTCAAGGAACAACGTGACTACGCCATCCTCACCGCCGAAATCAGTCGCGCCACCTTCGGCATGACGCCCGCCGAATACAAGGCCTTCAAGAGCCTCGACAAGCCGGCCGACAATCTGCGCGACCACATGACCGACCTGGAACTGATCTTCACCATGCTGGGAGAAGCTTCAACCACCGAGATTGCCCGCAACCGGGATGCCCAGGGCTACGACCGGAACCGCGAAGCCGCCATCGAGGGTGGCGCCGTGGCTGGCACAGCCCGGATTGACCTGGAAAAGAAGTCCGGCCGGCGCGTGGCCACCCGTGAGAACTACAAGGCGCTTCCGGAGGCCGTGGTGCGCAAGAAGCTGAAAAGCAGGGAAGGCTGAAAGGGAGCGCGTATGGCCAGAGTCAGGAGTCCGCTGACGACCGAATTTCCGTTCAAGGCTGAAATCAGCGAAGATGCGCAAGTTATGCTTAATGACGACATCTTTTGCCTGTTCGACAAGCCATCAAAAGTCGGTCCTGGCGCTACGGCGAGTGGAGTCCCCAACGACTATGTATAACGTCCTTTGGACAAGCCGAGGTTGGGGTGGATCGTGGTGAAGCTCATCAATGATCTGGCCGGTCAGGTAAAGAAGGAGTTTCGGATTTCTTGACCTGTTACCACTGCATTTCAAACAAGGAGGACTCGGAACATGGCAGGCAATGAATGGCTGACAAAGCGTATCTCGGTTGCGAGCCTGCACCTTGACTCTAGAAACCCTCGGCTGGGCAGATCGACAGATGGTGCGTCGCCACGTGAGTTGATTCAGTATCTGTTTGAGCACGATAAGGCGATGGATGTTGCTGAGAGTATTGCGTCGAGAGGATTTTTTCCAAATGAACCTTTACTCGCGATTAAGAAGGCCGATCATTATGTCGTGGTAGAAGGTAATCGTCGGCTCGCCGCGTTGAAAGCACTGCGAGAACCAGGCCTCCTTGAAGGCGCAGCAGAGCGACAAGTCGAACGGCTTGCGCGACGAATTCATAGCATCGATTCAATAGCGAAAGTGCCGGTCATTGTCGCTCCAAATAGGCGGGCGACAGACCGACAGGTAGCCGGAAAACATGTCGGGACTCCAGTTCTTCCCTGGCAAGCAGAGAATCGTGCGAACTTCATCCTGGAGAAATTGGAAGAAGGTTATGACACGAAGGAACTGCTTGATGAGCTTGGCTTTTCCGCAGCAGATATTCAGTCCGCTAGACAAACAAAGGCGATTGCTGACATCGCACGATCACTTGATTTTCCGGAAGACGTAAAGGCAAAGCTAGATAATCCCCGAACCAAGTTATTCACGACGATTGAACGAATCTTCGAATCAACGGTGGGGCGAGGTCACCTGAAGGTTGAGCCTGACGCAGAGCATGGATTCAGAGGGGTTACGGCAAAGCAAGAGTTCTTGCGTGGCTTTACCAAGTTGGTTACTGATGTCGCACTGGGGAGGCAGTCCTCCCGGACTCTCAACAGCAATGAAGATATCGGGAAGTATTTTAAGTCTTGGCTGCCCGGTGAGTTGCCAATAAGCAAGAGAGGCTCGTTCGTCCCAAGTGACTTAATTTTGGGAGATGCGAACACCAAGAAGATCACACGATTGGAGGCTAAGCCTGCCACAGCCAAGCAACCATCAATTCATAAAACCGTCCTGCCGAAGACCTTTAAAGTTCGCTTTGGAAATGACAGATTGATTGACATTAGGCGCGAGCTCGTGAAGATGAACCGTGCCGATCTTCCCAATGCTGGCGCAGTCCTACTGCGCGTGTTTTTTGAGCTTTCTGTGCTGCATTATCTGGAACGGACTGGAGAGCTCTCCCGAATTACTCAGAGCCTGAAGGAGAAGGGGAAGCTACAGTTTGATGCTCCGACTATGAAGCAGCTAATTCCAGAGCTGACTCGAATAGCTAAGGCGAAGCTCGGAAAGGCGGAAGCCACAAAAGTGGAAAAGGCTATCAAATACGATGCGGCTGCCCCATTTACTTTGAGTGATCTTCACGCGTTTGTTCATCAGTGCGGTGACTTGCCGGGAGAGCGCGATATCTTGCAGTTTTGGTTACGCACAGAACCGCTTTTCCGTTTGATGCTTGAGCAAGACGAAAGCTTAGCAAATCCATGAAGACTGCCAGTCCTCTACGTTATCCGGGCGGGAAATCGGCCATGTCGAGCTTGCTTCGCCAGATTAGAAAAGTGAATGGTCTTGGGTCATTTGAAATTGCTGAACCGTTCGCGGGCGGAGCCGGTGCGTCGTTATCACTGCTATTCCAGGAAGACACTCCAACAGTCCATCTGAATGATGCAGACCTCGCCATTCATGACTTTTGGTGGACACTGGTGAATAGAGCAGAACCATTTCTAGAGATGTTAGATACCGCAAACGTCGATATTGAGGAGTGGCTTTATCAACGTGAGATCTATCGAAGACGAGGGAAGGTTTCGCGACTGAGACGAGGCTTTTCTGCATTTTTCTTAAACCGATGCAATCGGTCTGGAATCATCATGAATGGTGGGCCGATTGGTGGCGTTGAGCAGCAAGGAAAATGGAAGATAGATGCTCGCTTCAACAAGCCTGAGCTTCATCGGCGCTGTAAAAAGGTGTCTGAGTATCGTGACAGGATTGCCATATCCGGTATCGATGGAATTTCCTTCATTGGTATGCTTGATCCAGCGTCGGTACTCTTTTTCATTGATCCCCCATATTTCGTTAAGGGAAGCCTTCTATATTTGAACCTACTGGATGCCGGCTACCATGCGACGCTGGCCTCCAAACTCAAGGGCATGACTGAGGCCGCGTGGGTTGTTACCTATGATGACTGTCCAGAAATCAGAGACCTGTATCAGGGTTGGGCGAACATAAGGCCATTCGCGCTTCGATATGCGGCAGCGGAGCGAAGAAGTGGGAAGGAAATATTGATTACGCCAAAATGGATGGCGCTTCCAAACGAGCAAGATAGCTTGGCAATAGCTTGGTAAGAGTTTTAGTCCGCTACGAATGGGCATCGTCGTCGTTCACGCTGACAAAAGGCGGCCCTCGCGGAACGGCGACCAGGGGCATCCACTGCACATCGCCGGCACTCGCGAGATGGAGCGCTTGCTGTCGACTGGTACCGAACCCGCTGCGGAATTCCTGAATGAGTTCCGGACGTAATTTGGGTCTGTGATGATCCGTCCCGACCTGCCCCGCGTGGCGCTGGCCGACCTGCCCGGCGGGCCGGAGCCGGCGGTGCTGTGCGCCACGGCGCGGCTGGCGGCCAGCCTGCGCCGTTCGCATGGCGAATTGCAGGCGGCCGGTGGCGCCACGATCTGGCAGGCCTTGCAGAGCGCGACGCCGGCGCAGTGGCTCGACCACCTCACTTCCGCCGCGCTGCTGCGCGGCGATATTCCGGCCGCAAGCATGGCCGGCACTTTTCTTTCGTGGCCGCAGGAGCGCAGCCTGTGGGAGCAGGCCATCGCGACGGACGCCGGCGCCGTTGCGGAACTGTTCGACCGCGAAGGCATGGCGCTGGCCGCGATGGAGGCGGCGAGTTTGCAGCGGACCTGGCGCATCGAGGTGCCCGAGGCCCTGCATGGCGCCGAATACCTGGCTTTCCTGCGCTGGCGCGAAAGCTTCAATGCGGCCTGCAAGGCGGGCGACTGGCGCACGGCCGACGACGTCCTGGCCTGGCGCATCGGGTGCATCGAGCGCGGCATCGGCGGCCTGCCGGCGCGGCTCGGGCTGGCAGGCTTCATTGCACCCGACCCGATCATTTCGCGCCTGCTGGTGGTGCTGGAAGCGCGCGGCGTCGAACTGTTCCAGCTCGATTTCGGGCGCAATGAAACGGCGCCGGCGACAGGCATCGAGCTGCCCGACGCCGAAGCCGAATGCCTGGCTGCGGCGCGATGGGCGGCCGATCTGCTGGCGAGTGCGCCGTCGTCCCGCGTACGCATCGCGGTCGCCGACCTGGCGGCGCGCCAGCGCATGCTGGAATCCGCGCTCGAAGCGGCGCTGCATCCCCGCGCCGTCGGTGCCGGCTGGGCGGCCGAGGAGCGCGGCTTCACCTTCGCGGCGGGGGCGCCCCTGGCGGCCGAGCCGCTGGTCGACGTCGCCCTGCGCCTGTTGCAGCTCAGCGTCCATCCGCGCCGTGTGGCACAGGCCGGGTTCGGGGCGCTGCTCTGCGGCGCCGGCTGGTCGGCCGACATCGACGAGGCCGATGCGCGAGCCTGGATCGAAGCGGCGTTGCGCGAGTTGCTGCCGCCCGAAACCACCCTGGAGCGCCTGCAACGCGCGATCGTACGGACAGACACCGGCTTGCGTTCGCCTCGCCTGGCAGCCCATCTTGGCGCGTTGCTCGACGCCGTGCGCGCCGCGCCGCGCCGTCAGTCGCCCTCGGCCTGGGGCGCGGAATTCGCCAAGCGGCTGGACGCCCTGGGCTGGCCCGGGCAGCGCGTCCCGCTGCCGGCGGAAGCGGCGGCCTGCGGGGACCTGCGCGCGGCGCTGGGGGCCTTGCAGGCGCTCGACGCCATCCTCGGCCGTGTCGATGCCGGCGAGGCCTTGCGCCAGGTGCAGCGGCATTGCCGTGACCACTCTTTTTCCGCGCCGCGCACGATCGTGGCGCCGGTGGAAATCTGTAGCCTGGCCGATGCCCTGGCCGGTGCGGTGGATGGGCTCTGGGTGATGGGCCTCAACGAAGGCGCGTGGCCGCCCGCGGCGCGACCGAATCCCTTGTTGCCCGCCGACCTGCAACGACGCGCCGGCATCCCCGCGGCGCGCGCCGACAGCCTCGCACTGGAAGCGCATAGCCTGCGCTCGCATTGGTGCGCCAGCGCGGGCGAGGTCGTATTCTCCTGGGCACAGCGCGAAGGCGAGCGGCCCCTGCGCCCCAGCCCGCTGCTGGCGGATGTTGCGCGCCGCGAATGGCCTGCCGTGCCATCGTCGTTGCCGGCAAATGCGCCGACGCTGGAGCGGTTCCACGATGCGAAGGCGCCGCCGGTCGGCGCCGATGAGCACATCCGTGGCGGCACTGCGCTGCTCAAGGCCCAGGCGGTCTGTCCGGCCTGGGGTTTCTACCAATATCGGCTCGGCGCCACCGTCTTGCCGGCGCCGACTTTCGGCCTTGACGCGCGCGCGCGCGGCTCGCTGCTGCATGCGGCGCTGGAGGAGTTCTGGCGCGGCCGTGCGCTGGCCGACCTGACGCGGATGGATGCGGCAGACCGCGACGCGGAGATCCGGCGCGTGGTGGCGCACGCCCTGGCCGAATTCGATCGCCGCGCGCCGGAGCCCCTGGCGCCGCGACTGCGGCAACTGGAAGAAAGCCGCCTGCGCGAGCTGATCGCCGTCTGGCTCGAAGTCGAGGCGCGGCGCCCGCCATTTCGCGTCGTCGCCTGCGAGGAAAGGCACGGGCTCGACATCGAGGGCCTGCCGGTGCGCGTCGTGGTCGATCGCCTCGACCAGCTTGACGACGGGCGGCTGGTGGTGATCGACTACAAAAGCGGGCGCAATGATTCGGCCGATAGCTGGGCGGAGTCGCGCATGGGCGAACCGCAATTGCCGATCTATGCCGCGCTGGCCTTTCCCGATCGGGAGGTGGCGGCCGTGGCGCTGGCCCGCGTCACCCGCGACGATCCGGCCTTTCTCGGTATCGCGGAAAGCGAAGGCCTGCTGCCCGGCGTCAAGACGCTCGACGGGCAGCGCAAGCGTTATGCCGAGGAGGAATTCCCGGATTGGAGCGCCCTGCGCCGGCTTTGGGCCGAGCGCATCAAGCTTCTCGCCCGCGAGGTGAAGGATGGCGTCGCCGCCGTGGTTTTCGAGGACGCAAAGGCGCTCGACTACTGCGACGTCAGGCCGCTGCTGCGCGTCGCCGAGCGCAAGGCGCAGTTCGACGAGGCTGAAGAGCCATGAACGCGCTCCTGCGCGAAGACGAGGACAACCGCCGCCGTGCGCTTGAACTCGATTCCTTCATCGTCGAGGCCCCCGCCGGCGCGGGCAAGACCGAACTGCTGACGCAGCGCTACCTGCGCCTGCTGGCGACAGTGGAGGAGCCCGAGGAAATCATCGCCATCACCTTCACCAACAAGGCAGCCGGCGAAATGCGCCAGCGCATCGCGGAGAGCCTGGACCTGGCGCGGCGTGGCGAGATGCCGGCGGCGCCGCACAAGCGCATCACCTTCGGCCTCGCCACCGCCGCGCTGGCGCGCTCGGCCGAACTCGGCTGGCAGATCGAAACCCAGCCGGGGCGGCTGCGCCTGACCACCATCGACGCGCTCTGCGCCGGGCTGGCGCGGCAGATGCCGCTGCTCTCGCGCTTCGGCGCCCAGCCCGCCGTGGCCGACGAAGCCGGCCGGCATTACGAGGAAGCCGCGCGGCGCGCGCTCGACCATCTCGACGCGGCGGACGACGCAGGCGGGGAGCATGCCGACGCCGTCGCCGTCGCACTGGCCCACCTCGACAACGACGTCGCGCGCCTCGCACGCCTGCTGGCCGACATGCTGGCGCGGCGCGAGCAGTGGCGCGAGATAGCGGAACTCGACGATCCGGCGGTCGCCATCAGCGATGCGCTGCGCGAGATGGTGGCTGCGGAGCTGGAAAGCGCCGCCCGGCAGCTCGGGGCGGCCTGGCAGGCGCCGCTGATGCCGCTGGCGCGCTTTGCCGCGACGAATCTCGGCGAAGCTGCATTGCAGGACTGGGACTCGCCGCTGGCCGCGACGCCCGATGAACTGCCGCGCTGGCGGGCGCTGGCCGACTTCCTGCTGACCCAGGCCGGCACGGCGCGCCTGATCGTCAATGTGAAGAACGGCTTTCCCGCGGGCAAGGACTTCAAGGCGCAGAAGGACGCGATGCTGGCCCAACTGGCCGGCCTCGATGACGGCAGGGTGGCTGCCCTGCAGCGCCTGCGCGAGCTGCCGGCACCCGACCACGCCGACGATGCCGTGGTGCGCGCGCTGGCGCGGCTGATGAAGCTGGCCGCCGCCGAACTTTGGCTGGTGTTCCGCGAAAGCGGCGAAGTCGATTTCGGCGAACTCGCGGCGCGCGCCATCGCCGCGCTGGGCGACGAGATGGACCCGAGCGAGCTCGGCCTGCGCCTCGACTACCGCATCCGCCACCTGCTGGTCGACGAATTCCAGGACACCAGCCCGACCCAGATTGAACTGCTGGAACGCCTTACCGCCGGCTGGAGCGGTGACAAAAGCGCCGGCGACGGCCGCACCCTGTTCGCCGTGGGCGACCCGATGCAGTCGATCTATCGCTTCCGCAAGGCCGACGTCGGCCTCTTCCTGCGTGTCGCGCAGCGCGGCATCGGCGCCTTGCACCTCACACCGCTGCGCCTGTCGCGCAACAACCGTTCCTGCCCGCAGGTGGTGGACTGGATCAACGCCTGCTTCCCGGCGGTGTTTCCGCGCGCCGACGATCCGCTGCGCGGCGAGATCCGCTATCGCGAGTTCGTCGCCACGCGCGAGGCGCGGCCCCAGGCCGGCGTCATGGTGCGGCCGCTGCTCGCGGCGAAGGGCGACACGCCGGCCGCCGACCGCCTCGAAGCGCGGGCCGTGATCGAACTCATCGAAGCCGAGTGGCGCGAAGACCCGACGCGCGGCATCGCCGTGCTGGTGCGCGCCCGCACCCACCTTGCGGCATTGGTGGCGGCGATCCGCCGCCACCCGGCCGGCTGGCGCTTCTCGGCGGTCGAGATCGAGCCGCTGGCCGGCCGCCAGTCGGTGCAGGACCTGATCTCGCTGACCCGCGCCCTGCATCATCGCGCCGATCGCGTGCATTGGCTGGCGATCCTGCGCGCGCCGTGGTGCGGCCTGACCCTGGCCGACCTGCATGCGCTGGCCGGCGACGACCACGCCGCCACGATCTGGTCGCTGATGAACGACGCGGCCCGCGTCGCACGCCTCCCGGCCGATGGCCGCCGGCGCCTGCTCCACGTGCGCACGGTGCTGGCCGAGGCGCTGGCCGGGCAGGGCCGGCAGCGGCGCCGGCGCTGGGTCGAGGATGCCTGGAAGAAACTCGGCGGGCCGGCCTGCCTGGTCGACACCAAGGGTGCGCCCGACGCCGACGGGCTGGCCGACGCGCACGCCTTCCTCAACCGGCTCGACGTGCTCGACGCGGCGGGACGCTTCGCCATCGACACCCTGGAAGACGACATGGGCCGCCTGTTCGCCGCACCGGACGCGCAGGCCGACGGCCGGTTGCAACTGATGACCGTGCACAAGGCCAAGGGCCTGGAATTCGACACCGTGATCCTGCCCGGCCTGCATCGCGTGCTGAAGGGCAACGATCCGCCGCTACTGGCCTGGGACGGCTTTCCGCTGGCGAATGGCGAGCGCCTGGTCGCGGCGCCCGTGAATCGCCGCCGCGGCAAGTCCGCCGCGCCGACCGCCTACGATTTCCTGCAACGCATGGAGCGCGAACGCGGCCGCAACGAAGAGGCGCGCGTGCTCTACGTCGCCGCCACGCGCGCGGTGCGCCGCCTGCACCTGGTCGGCGTCGCCACGCTCGACGCCGAGGGCGCGCTGGCCGCGCCGCCGGCGAATTCGCCGCTGGCGCGGCTGTGGTCGGCGCTGGAGGCGGATTTCCGGGCCGCAATCGCCGAATCGCCGGCGCCGACTCCCGGCCAGGGCGCCGACCTCGAACTGAAGGACTTCGTTCCGCAACTGCTGCGCCTGCGCGCGCCGGCCGTAGCGCCGGAGTGGATCGCGCCATCGCTGCCGGCAACGGCCGCGGCGCCCCGCGACGACACCACGGATGCGCTGGCGGCCGCCGTCGGCACCCTGGTCCATGCGGTGCTGGAGTTGGTCGCCGTCGCTCCCGGCGACTGGTCTGCGGAAAGCGTGGCCGGGCGCCAGCCGGGATTCGAGCGCTGGCTGGCGAGCCGTGGCTGGTCGGCGGCCGAGGCGCAGGAGGGCGCGCCGCGCGCCGCGCGCATGCTGGCGACGACGCTCGCCAGCGCCGACGGGCAATGGGTGCTGAAAACCAGGTCGGACGCGGGCGCGGAGCTGGCGCTTGCCAGAACCGATGCCGGGGCTCCGCTGCACGGGCAGGTAACCCGCGTCGTCGACCGCAGCTTCGTCGAGGACGGCGTGCGCTGGATCATCGACTACAAGACCGCCGATCTCGGCGCCGGCGCCGATGCGGCGCGGCTGGCGGCCCATGCCGAACGCTACCGGCCGCAGCTCGAAGCCTATGCCGGCTTCTTTGCCGGGGAGGGCCTGGCGGTGCGCCTGGCGGTGTTCTACGTCGCGCATGGCATCCTGGCGAGTCTGGAATACAATTCCCGTTCTGATTGAGATTCCTGGGAGAAGTACATGTCCGACAAAAAATATCGCCTCGTGACGCGCAGTGATTTCGACGGACTGGCCTGCGCCGTCCTGCTCAACGACCTGGAGCTGATCGACGAGATCAAGTTCGTCCATCCGAAGGACATGCAGGACGGCAAGATCGAAATTTCCGAACGCGACATCACCACCAACCTGCCCTTCGTCCCCGGCGTGCATCTGGCCTTCGACCACCACCTTTCCGAGACCTTCCGCAATCCCGGCGAGCGGCCCAACCACATCATCTATCCCGATGCGCCTTCCGCGGCGCGCGTGGTGTTCGAGCACTACGGTGGCAAGAACCGCTTCCCGGCCTCGTTCAACGACATGATGGTGGCGGTGGACAAGGGCGACTCGGCGCAATTCAGCCGCGACGAAATCCTCGATCCGAAGGACTGGGTGCTGCTCAACTACCTGATGGATTCGCGCACCGGCCTCGGCCGCTTCCGCGAGTTCCGCGTCAGCAACTACCAGTTGATGATGGATCTGATCGCCTACTGCCGCAATCACGGTATCGACGACATCCTGGCCCTGCCCGACGTCAAGGAACGCGTCGACCTCTATTTTGAACACGCCGAAAAAGCCAAGGAGCAGATCAAGCGTTGCAGCAAGGTGTACAAGAACCTCGTCGTGCTCGACCTGCGCAGCGAGGAAACCATCTTCGCCGTCAATCGCTTCATGATCTACGCGCTGTTCCCCGAGGCCAACATCTCCATCCACCTCATGTGGGGCGTGCAGCAGCAGAACACCGTGTTCGCCACCGGCAAGTCGATCATCAACCGCAGTTCCAACACCAACATCGGCGAGCTGATGCTGTCCTACGGCGGCGGCGGCCACGAGAACGCCGGCACCTGCCAGATCGACAACGCCAAGGCCGACGCCGTGTTGCAGGAACTGACGAAAAAGATCAACGCCGACGGCTGATGCCTGTTCCACCGGCGGGCGTCAGCCCGCCGGCGCCGGCAACCCCAATGCCGTCGCGACGCAATACATCCTCCCCTGGATAGCCGGCAACCCCGGCATCGTTTCGCCGCCAGCCGGCCTCAAGCGGCCGGAGGTGCTGCGCGACTTCGATCCGAAGTTGCGGCGCAGCTTGTCCCGGATGCGGCCCGAGATTTGGGCAAAAAAAGCGCAATTCGCCGTATCGCAGGCGCCGACTTGTTCCGCGCTTTTCGGTTTATTACCAAGGATATAAAAC
>JAIOPW010000056.1 GCA_021413665.1 Rhodocyclales bacterium
GGCGGTCGAGCAAAGTACGCTCTCCTCGCCGCTGCGGATGGTCAGGTCCCGCGGCAGCCGGCAGAAAGCCGGCCGCCGCAAGATGCTATCAGGCAGCGGCCTTCTTGGACATCAGCGTATAGCCGAACAGCGCGGCGCCCAGGGCACCGGCGATCTGGCTGTCGACCTTGGTTTCCATGGCCTTGATGCCCAGGATCTTTTCGATGCGCTTGACCACGCCCGGGTTCTTGGCGATGCCGCCGGTGATGAAGAAGCCTTCCTCGACGCCAATCCGCTCCAGCAAGCTGACGACGCGCTCGGCCATGGCCTGGCAATACGCCGCGATCACCTTGTTCTTGGTGTAGCCGGCCTTGAGCAGACCCAGCGCCTCGGACTTGGCGAACACCACGCACACCGACGAAACCGCTGACGGCTCGACATCGACGTCGAAGGAACGCGGACCGAGTTCGGCAATCGGGATCTGCATCAGGTCGGAGATGACTTCCATGCCGCGACCGGTGCCGGCGGCGCACTTGTCGTTCATCAGGAAGTTGGTGACCTTGCCCTTTTCGTCGCAGTGAATGGCCTTGCAGTCCTGGCCGCCCATGTCGAGGATGGTGCGCACGCCGTTGCCGCCCATGTAGTTGGCGCCGCGGGCATGGCAGGCGATCTCGGTGATCGCCTTGTGCGCGAACGGCACATTGACACGGCCGTAGCCGGTGCCGACCACATAGTGGATGTCTTCCAGCTTCATGCCGCACTTGTCCATCACGCCCTGCAGCGCGTTGGTGGCCGAATCCGGCGAGTTGTTGCCGGTGCGCATGCTGTTGAAACCGTAGAGTTCGCCGTCGACCACGAGCACGGCCTGGGACGACACTGAACCGACGTCGATGCCGCAGGTAACGATCTTGGCGGTCTTCCAGTCCTTGGTCTCGTCGACCCAAACATTTTCCTGCCAGCGCCAGAATTCCTTCTTCTCCGGGGCGGTCGGGGCTGCTGTCACTTCTGCGTTCATGTTTCGCTCCTTGTCCGTAAAGGTTCATCCGTAGCGGCGAGGTCAGCGTCTTTCGCTGGCCCGCCCGCTACGCAGGGGATTCATCAGTGCTGACGCTCGGCGGCAATCATCGCGCAGCCCAGCGCGCTGATGTACTCGGGCATGTCAGGCAGGGAAATCGCATCGACGCCCATCGCCACCTTCAGCGACTGGACGAAACCGGCGTTATGCACCATGCCGCCGATCAGCACCACCTCGCCTTCGATGCCTACGCGACGCACCATGGCGCAGACGCGGCTGGCGACGGCGTCAAGAACGGCCTTGGCGATGTCGTTCTTCGGCGTCGCCGAATGGATCAGCGAAACCACCTCGGACTCTGCGAATACCGTACATTGCGCGTTCATCGGGATCGACTTGTCCGACTTGAGGCTGGCGTCGCCGAATTCCTTGAGCGTCATCTGCAGGGCGCG
>JAIOPW010000048.1 GCA_021413665.1 Rhodocyclales bacterium
GCCGAGGTTGATGCGCCCGTCGAGGCACATCTCCAGCACCTGCGGGTAGAACTCGGGCGGGCAGCCCCAGGTGCCGATCAGTTCGGCATCGAAGGCCATCAGCTTGGAGAGCATGTAGCTGGTCTCGTCGGTGCCGTAGCCCACCACCATCAGCATGCCGGTGAAGGACAGCAGCGACAGCGCCAGTTCCTGGCCGGGCTTGGTGCCGGTGACTTCGAATATCTTCCAGCCGTAGTTCGAGGGGATGCCCTTTTCCTTGCACCAGGCCGTTAACAACTCCTGCACTTCCTTGGGGCTCTTGCCCTTGGGGTTGATGGTGAAGTCGGCGCCGTAGCCCTTCATGAATTCGAGCTTTTCCTCGTTGATGTCGATGCCGATCACGGTGCTGGCGCCCATGCCCTTGGCCACCTGGGTCATGAAGCTGCCGACGCCGCCGGCGGCACCGATGACGATGACGCGATCGCCGGCCGCAAGCCGCGCACGGCGCCCGGCCTGGTAGGGCGTGGTCACCGCGTCGGCGATCACCGACAGATGCTCCAGCGGTACATTGCCGCGATTGCCGACGATGCACAGGTCAGCCGCCGGCACCGGAATGTGGCTGGAGAAGCCGCCGTAGATGCCCATCGAATTGCCCGGCATCTTTTGCGCCAGGCAACGGTTGCCGCGACCGGTCTTGCACAGCTCGCACTTGTTGCAGGGGAGCACGGCGGGAATGATGACTTCCTTGCCGATATAACTCGCCTCGCCGGCGACGACGGACAGATCGGTATGGCAGACGCCGCAGCCCTTTACTTCGACCAGGACTTCGCCCGGTTGCAGTTCCGGGACGGGGATTTCGGTGCGGGTGAGCGTCCCGGGGACGGTCATCTGCCATGTCTTGATGGTGCTTGGAATCATGTTTGCTCCCTAAGTATTATTTGTTTTTCCAGACCGGCTTGCGCTTTTCTATGAAGGAGTTGAGTCCTTCCTTGGCATCCTCGGTCGCCATCAGGTCCTTGAGGTAATGCTGCTCGATGTGGAACAGCGCCTCGTAAAATGGCCGCGTCGCCGCTTCCTTGACCGCCTTCTTGGTGTGCAGCAGGGCAACGCGCGACAGCGACGTGAATTGCTCGAGGAACTTCGCCGTATCCACGGCAAACGTGTCCTTCGGGAAAACCTTGTTCACCAGGCCGAGCCGGTGCGCTTCCGCGGCGTCGATGATGCCGCCACCGAGCAGCAGCTCCATGACCTTGGTCATAGGGATCTGGCGCGGCAGCAGGATGGCGGCGATCGGCGGGAAGACGCCGAGCTTGATTTCCGGCTGGCCCAGCTTGGCGCTCTCGGATGCCACCACCATGTCGCAGGCGATCGCCAGTTCGCAGCCGCCGCCCAAGGCCGGGCCGTTCACCGCCGCCACGGTCGGGATTGAAACCTGCATGAGGCGCTTGAGGATGCCGTGGAAGACGTCGATCATCTTCACCACCTTGTCCGGCGTGTGGTCGACCACGTCGACGCCGGAGGAGAAGGTCTTGTCGCCGTTGCCGGTCACAACCAGCACCTTGGCCGTGGTGTTCTCCATCGCCAGGTCGAGCGCGACATTCATCTCCTCCATGGTCGCGATGTCGAGCACGTTGTACGGCGGACGATTGATCGCCAGGCGCAATACCTCGCCCTGGTCTTCGTAGGAGATGAACTTGAAATCAACCATGACTGTCTTCCTCGTTAAGTTCCCTGATGGTACCGGCAAGCGAGCATTCCGCCTGCCGTCTGCCGCCCTGCCCTGCGCCCTGTTCAGAGCTGCCTTGTAGCCGGTAGGGACAGACGGTTTCACAATCGGCGCAGCAGACTTCGCCAGACTGGTTGATGTGCCAGAGGTCGGCGCCGCAAAGGCTGCAGCGGCAGCGCGCCTCGGGCGCGAGCGCCTGGCGGACCTCCCGCGCGGTGTAGAAGTCGATGACCTGACCCATGATCAGAACAGGTCATCCATTTCGTCGGCGCCGACGCCCGGCGGCATGCCACCATACTGCTGCATGTAGGCCTGCACCAGCTGGTTCTCGCGCTGGCTGAAGAAGGGCGCGTCCTCGAACACGAAATATTTGGCAATATCAGCCTTGTCCAGCATTGCTTCGAGCCCTTCGCGCAGGTTTTCGACGCCCTTGATCAGCAGCACTTTCTTGTCGGCATCGAGCAACTGGAATACGCAGGCATCGGTGGGCACACCCGCCACGTTCTCGGCCGTGAATTCCAGCCAGGCCTCCGGCGGCAGGACCATGTCCTCGATCTTCGCCGCGAGGTTGCACTTGAGGCAGCGCAGGGCCTCGGCACGAGCGGTCGCGTCGTCGAAGCCGAGTTCGACCTCGTTCCAGTTGTTGCGCTGGGCCGGATCGATGAAGATCGGATGCAGGCGTTTTTTGGTATTGAAGCCCTCCTCGCGGCCGATGTGCGGATCGGTATCCCAGTCGGGCAGCAGCTTTTCCTCGATGTTGCCGTCGCCGCCCAGAAAAGCATCGATCGCCGCCGCGGCCTTGCGGCCCTGGGCTACCGATTCGATCAGGGTCGAGGGGCCGAGCACGCAGTCGCCGCCGGCATAAACGCCGGGACGGCTGGTGAGCATGGTGTCTTCGCGTACCTGCACGCGATTGTTTTTCGCCAGCTGTACGCCGTAACCCTTGATCTCTTCCGGACGCTGGCCGATGGCGGAAATGACAAGGTCGACGTCTTCGGTGAATTCGCTGCCGGCCACTTCCATCGGGCGGCGGCGGCCGGATGCGTCGGGTTCGCCAAGTTCCATCTTGACGTAGGTGATCCGCAGCCGTGAGCTGCCGCTGTCGTTGAGTTCGATCTTCTTCGGCGCCAGCAGGAAACGGAAATTGACCTGCTCCTCGACGCAACCCTGCACTTCATCGTCGCGCGCCGGCATTTCCTCCTGGGTGCGGCGATACACCATGTCCACCACTTCCGCTCCGAGCCGTTTCGACGAACGCGCGTTGTCGGTCGCGACGTTGCCGCCGCCGATCACGGCGACGCGCTTGCCGATCACGATCGCCGTCTCGCCAGCGCCGACTTCCGCGCCGATCTTGCCGAGAGTTGCCGCACGCAGGAAGGTCGGGCTGTCGATGACATTGGGCAGATCGTCGCCGGGGATGCCCAGCGGGTCGCCATTTTGCGCGCCGATGGCAAGAAAGGTGGCATCGAAGCCCTGGGCCTTCAGCTCGTCGACGTTTTCGATGCGGGTATTGAACTTGAATGCCACGCCCAGCTTCTCGACCTCGGAAACTTCCTGGTCGATCACGTCCAGCGGTACACGATACGACGGAATGCCGTAGCGGGCCATGCCGCCGGCCGCCGGCAGGGCATCGAACACGGTGACGGCGTGGCCCTTCTTGGCCAGGTAGTAGGCGGCGGTCAGGCCGCCGGGACCGGCGCCGACCACGGCGACCTTCTTGCCCGACGGCGGCAGTTGATAGGAATACTGGCGCCACAGGCCGGTATCGTTGTCGGCGGCGATGCGCTTGAGGCTGCGGATCGACAGCGGGTCGTCGAGGTCCTTGCGCCGGCAGGCCGATTCGCAGGGGCTGAAACAGGCGCGGCCGAGGATGCCGGGGAAGGGCAGCTTTTCGCGCACCACGGCGACTGCTTCGCCGTACATGCCGAGGCCCACCAGCTGCACGTAGCGCGGCACGTCGATGCCGGCGGGACAGGTGGCCTTGCAGGGTACCTGGGTTTCTTCCTTGCGCGCCGGGTCTAGCGTGCGGTCCATCAGGGCCCCGGTGGGACAGACGGTGACGCAGGCGGAGCAGAACTTGCAGCCGGATTCAAGCAAGGTCGCGGCAATCGTGCCGACCCAGGTCCGTCCGTCGGTATTCTTGACCTCCAGGCAACCAACGCCGCGCACGTCGTTGCAAGCCACCAGGCAGCGTCGGCAGTCGATGCACAGGTTGTAGTCGCGGTCGTAAAAAGGCTCGTCCTTGATCACCGGTAGTTGGACATGCTTGTAATTGGGCGTCGTCGCCGGGATGCCGACGTAGTCGGCGACCTTGCGCAATTCGCAACTGTTGAAGATCGAGCAGCAGCGCTGTTCGACCGGGTTGCCGAAGGAACAGGTGGTGCGGCTGCAGCCGTCACGCTGCGGACAGGTCAGGCAGACGTGGGGATGCGTACCCAGCGTTTTGGCGATGCCGTCCTTGCGCAGCTTTTCGATGGCCGGTGACGTAGTGGTGACGACCATGCCAGCGGCGACCGCAATCGAGCAGGAGGTGCGCATGCCGGTCATGCCGGCGATTTCGACCACGCAGAGGTTGCAGCCACTGGAACCACCGCCGCGCTGGGCGCTGGGCGGCAGATCGGGATGTGCACAGAGGGCCGGAATGTATATACCGGCGGCCGACGCGGCGGAAAGCAGGGACACGCCTGCGGGCGCATCGACGTCCTTGCCGTCGATGCTGAGGCGAACCATGGAACCGGCATCGGCGCCGAATTGTTCCGCGCCGGGCGACTGCCGCGTCTTGTACCACTTGATCTCGGACGTCTGTACGGCTTGCATTGCTTCCTCCTCGATGCCACGCCTGTTTTTGGTGCGAATGCTCTTTCGGCCCCACACTTTCTGCTGCGCTGCTGCCCTGCTCTAGCCGGCTGCCGTATAGGGCGGGTAGTAGGCGCCACGGCAGGCCCCGGCCTTGACTGCCGCGATGAACCCCGCCATATCCGCTACCGGCTCGAAAAACTCTGTCGCACAGCGCCCTACCGCTACCGTCTTGTGGCAATCACTGCCGCCCAGGCTCGGCAGTTCCATGTGCGCCGAAGCCTTGATCGCCAGTTCGTTGTCGCTCTCGCGGTTGCCGCCGTTATGCGTCTCGACCGCCGCGATCCCCTGCAGTTCCAGCAAGCCATCGAGCAGACTGGCCAGTCCGACTTCGCGAAACGGATGCGCCGGAACGCAAATCCCGCCCAGATCGTTGATGCGCTCGATCACTTCGGCCAGCGGCAGATAGCTATCCCTGCCCCACAAGTTCCAACCGTCATCCACCACACCATAGGCCAGCAAGTGACCACGGTCGGTGGCGATTTCCACGCCGCGCAGGATCAGCAAGCCTTCTTCGCGACCGATGAGCTCCACCGGTTCCGAGGCCTCGTAGGAATAGTGTTCCGTAATGCAAACCCCATCCAGGCCGAGGGCCTTGGCGCGGCGGATCAGGTCAAGCGGTTCCAGCCAGTTGTCGTACGAATATTTCGTATGGCAATGGGTATCGATCCACATGACCCGGCGGCCCGCTGCACGGATCTCAGGGAAGCACGCACTCGAGGTTGATGCGCTTCGACGGCACGAACTTGTTCGCCGAGAAGAACTTTTCGAGGGCGAAATCATCCCAGTTCACCAGCGTATAGACCTTCTTCACGCTGGCGGCCTTCATGTTCATCATGAACTGGTCGAGCATTTCGGCAGCGACTCCGTGTTTGCGAAATTCGGGACTCACGCCCAGCGTATCGATGGTCGCGGTGGCATCGCTGATGCCGAATTCGCCGAAGAACACATAGCCCATGACGAAGCCGACGACCTTGCCGTCCACTTCACAGACGATCGAGGTATTGATGTTGGCATTCCTGTTCAGGATGCCGGCAATCTTGCGCTCGTAGTATTCGCGCCGCGGTTCCTTTGAAGCGAATGCATCGATGGCGACGATGGCGTCCAGGTCCCCCTGGCGCAACACGCGCATTACTCTTTTCTGATCAGCCATTTCATTCCTCCTAGTGGTGTCGGCAGCGCCTCTAGCGCTCCCAATTATTAGAACAGTTCGTCTTCGCCGGCTGGTTCGCTGCGCTTGCGCACATAGACCGTGCCATACATGAAGCCCATTCCCTGACCCGCATCGAAACAGGTATTGCAGCCGCTCTCGCCTTCGGTCTTGAACTCCTCGACATGGACTTCGAAGCCCATCGCCTTGTAGTTC
>JAIOPW010000014.1 GCA_021413665.1 Rhodocyclales bacterium
CTGCCGCGCCTGATCGGCGAAGGCATGGCGCGCGAGCTGGCCTACACCGGGCGCCGCGTCGACGGCGCCGAAGCGCAGCAGATGCGCCTGGTCAACCGCTGCTTCGAAACCCCCGAGGCACTGCAAGCCGGCGTCATGGAAATCGCGCGGACCATCGCCGCCAAGTCGCCGCTGTCGATCCGCGGCTGCAAGGAAATGATCACCTACGGTCGCGATCATTCGGTGGCCGACGGCCTCAACTACATCGCCACCTGGAACGCCGCGATGCTGATGTCGAAGGACCTGTTCGAGGCCGGCGCCGCCAACATGCAAAAGCGCGACCCCGTCTTCAAGGACTGAACGCTTGGAGCACTTCTTCGCGCCGGTCAACGGCATCCGCCTGCACTGTGTTGCCGAGGGACGCGCCGACGCGCCGCTGATGCTCTTCGTCCATGGCTTCCCCGAGTTCTGGCTCGCATGGAAAAGCCAGCTCGATGAATTCGGCAAAGACCATCGCGCGGTGGCCTTCGACCTGCGCGGCCACAACCTTTCGGACAAGCCGGAGGGCGTCGATGCCTACCGGGTCAAGCCGCTGCTGCAGGACCTGCGGCAACTGATCGAACACCTGCAGGCGGATCGCGAGGACAAGTCCTGCATCCTGGTCGCCCACGACTGGGGCGGCGCCATCGCCTGGACCTTCGCCGCCGCCTTCCCGCAGTACGTGAAGAAACTGGTCATCATCAACGCACCGCACACCCTGCCCTTCGCCCGCGCGCTGGCGAGCGACCCGGTGCAGCAGGAAGCCAGCCACTACATGCTGCTGCTGCGCCACGCCAAGGCCGAGCGCGTGCTCGAAGCCAACAACTACGAGCGCCTGCTGAAGATGTTCAGCCGCACCGCGGACGGCCACTGCGCATTGACCGACGAGGAAATCCCGCTCTATCGCGACGCCTGGTCGCAACCCGGTGCGCTGACCTGCGCGCTGAACCTCTACCGCGCCTCGCCGCTCTATCCGCCGACGCCGGAAGACCCCGGCGCCGCCGCCCTCTCGCTCGACCCGGCGACATTGATGGTGCGCGTGCCGACGCTGGTGATCTGGGGCGAAGCCGACACCGCGCTGGGCACCGTGCTGCTCGACGGGCTCGAAGAACTGGTACCCGACCTGCGCATCAAACGCATCCCCGAAGGCAGCCACTGGGTCATCCACGAGCAGCCGCAACAGGTCAATGCGGCGATCCGGGAATTCCTGGCGGAAGCCTGACGCTCAGAACTTGGGGAAGCGTATGCGACTGACCATGAGCGAACCGGAAACCGCGAAAACCAGCACCAGCGGATGGAGCGTGAAACCGGCGAACCGGACTTCTCCGAACCAGAGGGAATCGTGCAGTGCGCCCTGCCAGGCGGCCGCCAACATCAAGGCCACCAGCAGCACCGACGAAGGAATTGGGGTTCCCTCGAAGTATTTCACCTTGCCGCCACTGTCTGACAGCTCCTCGGCGGTAACGTTGTAGCGCGCCAGGCGCGATACTCCGCAAGCAACGAAGCCGACAAGGACGATACGGTCGAAAAAGCCCTGCATGCCGCAACCGTAGGCGATCACGGCCGGAGCCACGCCGAAGGAGATGACATCGGCGAGGGAGTCGAGCTCGCGCCCCAGTATCGAAGTCTGCTGCCGCCACCGCGCGATCCGCCCGTCGAGGACATCGAAGACCAGTGCGGCCACCACCATCCCGCACGCATAGTAGACATGCCTGACATCCATCGTCTGCAAGTAGGTCATCACGGAAAACAGCGCCCCCGTGCCGCAAACCGCGTTCGCCAGCGTGAACCAGTCGGCGAGGTGAAACTCGCGGATCATGGAGAAGGGCTTGCTCTTTTTTGACGGGGTCATGGCGGACAGCATACGCCACCCCGCCTCGACGCCGAGTCAATTTGCGGACCCGCTCACTCCGGCGGCTACCGCCAGCCGGCACGGAAGCCCGACCGCGCCGGGCGGAAACGCGCAAATCAGTCGGCGACAACCACCGTCGGCTCGACAGCCACCGGAAAGTTAACCGAGTTGGCGATGAAGCACAGGCGATGCGCCTCCTCGTGAAGCGCCGCTGCCTTCGCCGCGTCGCCACCCGCGGCAAGGATAACTACCGGGCGCAATACGGCTGCGGCAAAACGCCCGCCGCCGCCCTCGTCTTCGATCATCGTTCCCACCGCTTCGTCGCGGTAGTCCGACACGATGATCTTCGCTTGCGCACAAAGGTGGAGATACCACAGCATGTGGCAGGACGACAGCGAGGCGACCAGCAGGTCCTCCGGGTTCCAGCGCGACGCGTCGCCGCGAAACGCCGGATCGGACGATCCCTGCAAGTCCGGCCGACCGGCCGCGGAGAGCACATGGTCGCGCGAATAGGCGCGGTAGTTCGCCGTGCCCGCGCCAAGGTTGCCGGTCCACTCGGTGCGGGTGGTGTAGGTGTGATGTTTGGCGTGGGGCATCGAGTCGCCTTCAGCCCCGCAGCCCCAGCGAAGCCTCCAGTTGCCTGACCAGTTCGATCAGCTTCGGACGCACTTCGCCGAGCAGGAATTCCTTCGACAGCGTGAAGGCCGGGCCACCGCAGTTGATGGCCATCGGCGGCAGGCCGCCGCCCGGACGCAGCGGCACGGCGATGGCATTGACGTCGGTCTGCCACTCGCCGAAGGAACTGACGCAGCCGGTCTCGCGGTACTCCTTCAGGGCCCGCTCGATGCCGTCGCGGATCGCGGGCCAGGCGACTTCATCGAGTTCGCGCACGCGCTCCATGATGTCCTCGCGCTCGCGTTCCGGAATCATCGCCAGGTAGGCGCGGCCCATGGCCGTGGTGGCGATCGGGATGCGTGATCCGATGTCAAGGGATAGCGTCAGCGCCGCCGAGCTGCGCGCGTTGCCGACATAGATCATCGACAGGCGATCGCGGCTGCCCAGCGACACCATCGACCGGGAAAAGTCGGCCAGCTCCTGCATCAGCGGCCGTGCCAGGTCGCGCACGTCGAGCCGGGCCAGCATCGCGCTTCCAAGGGCCAGGGTCGAGGTGCCGAGCCGGTACTTGCCGGTCTCATCGACCGAGACCAGGTAGCCGAGCCTGGTCAGCGTGTAGGTAAGGCGCGAGACGGTGGACTTGGGCAGCTTGCAGCGCTTGGCAATGTCCAGGTTGCCGAGCATCTTCTCGCCCGAACTGAAGCAGGACAGCACCGACAGGCCCCGCGCCAGTGCGGTGACGAAGTGGCGATCCTCCTTGCCGGCGGCCTTCTCGACCACCGGGGCGGCGGCCCTGGCTGGCTTGGCGGGCTTGGTCTGCGTTTTCATGTTGGTCCTTTTACAAAACTTTTGCGCACAGCGCTTCGCGGGCGGAATGGTACTCGCGTCCCAGGCGCGCCACCACATCGCTTACCGGGGTGATTTCGTCGATCGAACCGACGCCCTGGCCGACGCCCCATATGTCGCGCCAGGCCTTGGTCCGGTCCGAGCC
>JAIOPW010000015.1 GCA_021413665.1 Rhodocyclales bacterium
GTCTACGGCCAGATCATCGCCACCGACGCGCCGGCCGCGATCCGCTGCAACGCGGCGGTGCAGGAAGCCTATCTCGGCACCAGCCTGAATCATGGGTAAGCCGATGCTCGACGTTGTCGACCTCCATGCCTATTACGGCAATAGCCACGTCCTGCACGGCGTCAATCTCCACGTCAATGCCGGCGAGATCGTCTGCCTGCTGGGCCGCAACGGCGTCGGCCGCTCGACCACCGCCAAGGCCGTGATGGGCCAGGTCGTGGCCAAGGGCAATGTGCGCTTCAAGGGCCGCGACATCCTCGGCATGAAGGCCTACGAAATCGCCCGCCTCGGCGTCGGCCTGGTGCCGGAAGACCGCTCGATATTTCCCGACCTGAGCGTGAAGCAGAACCTGATGCTGGGCGTCAAGGACACCCGCGCCACCGGGCGCTGGAACATCGACGACATGTACGAGTTGTTCCCGCGCCTCAAGGAACGCGAGAACACGCCCGGCGGCGTGCTCTCCGGCGGCGAGCAGCAGATGCTGACCCTGTGCCGCACGCTGATGGGCGACCCGGACCTGATCATGATCGACGAGCCCACCGAGGGCCTGGCGCCGAAAATCGTCGAGCAGGTCGGCAGCTTCCTGCAAGAGGTGCGCAACCGCGGCATTTCCATCCTGCTGATCGAACAGAAACTGGCCATCGCGCTCGACATCTCCGAGCGGCTCTACCTCATGGGCCACGGTCGCATTGTCTTCGAAGGCACGCCCGCCGACCTCAAGAAAAACGAAGCCATCCGCAAGGAATGGCTGGAAGTATGATCAACCCACAGCACATCACCACCCGTCAGGAGCAAGCATGAGCAGCGCCAACTATGAACTGCACGGCGGCACCGCCGTCATCACCCTCGACAACCCGCCGGTCAACGGACTCGGCTACGACCTGCGCTGCGGCATCGTCGCCGGCATCGACAAGGCGACCGCCGACCCCGCCGTCAAGGCCGTCGTGCTGATCGGCTCCGACCGGGCCTTTTCGGGCGGCGCCGACATCCGCGAATTCGGCTCGCCCAAGTCCTATGCCGAGCCCAACCTGCTGACAGTGATCCGCGTCGTCGAAGCCTGTCCCAAGCCCGTCGTCGCCGCGATCGGCGGCGTCTGCATGGGCGGCGGCCTGGAACTGACGCTGGGCTGCCACTTCCGCGTCGCCGTTGCCGGTGCCTCGATCGCCCTGCCGGAAATCAAGCTGGGCCTGCTGCCCGGCGCCGGCGGCACGCAGCGCATGCCGCGCATCATCGGCGTCGAAGCCGCGCTGAACCTGATCCTCTCCGGCAACCCGATGCCCTCCGAGAAGTTCAAGGGCACGCCGCTGTTCGACGAATTCATCGAAGGCGACCTGCTCAAGGGCGCGCTGGCCTTCGCCGACAAGGTGGTCGCCGAGAAGCGCCCGCTCAAGCGCGTGCGCGACATCAGGATCGACTACCCGAACCAGGAAGCCTACTTCCAGTTC
>JAIOPW010000016.1 GCA_021413665.1 Rhodocyclales bacterium
CTCAATACCCTACCGTATGGAAACAAAACCTGCCAAAACCCAGCGCACCTCACTGGATCGTGAAGCCTGGATCAAGGGCGCAATCGCAATCATGGCCGAGCACGGCACAGAGCAATTGCGCGTGGAAGTCCTGGCCAAGCGCCTGGGTGTGACCAAGGGCAGCTTTTACTGGCATTTCAAGGACCGCCGCGACCTGCAGGATTCGGTACTGGAATTCTGGAAAGAAGGCCGCATCCGCGACATCCGCAAGCAGACCCAGGCCCAGGCAGGAGGCGAAGCCGCGGCCCTGCTCCACACCATCGAGGTCTATTCCTCGGCGCGCAACCGCAAGGGCATTGCGATCGAAGCCGCCGTGCGCGACTGGGCGCGCCGCGACCCGCAGGCCGCGGCGGTTGTGGAGGAAGTCGACGCCGAGCGCCTGACCTGTGCGTGCCGCCTGTTCCGCGCCAGCGGTTTCGACGAACCCGAGGCGCAGGCGCGCAGCCTGTTGCTTTACGCCTATGTCTTCGGTGTAAGCCTGATGCGCCATGGCGCATTCACCCGTGATATCGCTGCGCTGAAAACGCGGATCGCCGGGCTGATCGCGCCGAACTGAACGCGGCCGCCCGGCGACAGCCGGTCACATCCGCTCGAAGATCCCCGCCGCACCCATGCCGGTACCGACGCACATGGTCACCATGCCGTACTTCAGGTTGCGTCGGCGCAGTGCGTGAATCACCGTGGCCGAGCGGATCGCGCCGGTGGCGCCGAGCGGGTGACCGAGTGCGATGGCGCCACCGATCGGATTCACCTTGGCCGGGTCGAGCCCGAGGTCCTGGATCACGGCCAGCGACTGCGCGGCGAAGGCCTCGTTGAGTTCGATCCAGTCGAGCTGGTCCTGGGTGATGCCGGCCAGCCGGCAGGCGACCGGGATCGCCTCCTTGGGGCCGATGCCCATGATCTCGGGCGGCACGCCGCGCACGGCGAAAGACACGAAGCGCGCCAGCGGCGTCAGGTTGAACTGCTTCAGAATCTTCTCGCTGACCAAGATCAGGGCACCGGCACCATCGGAGGTCTGCGAACTGTTGCCGGCCGTCACCGAACCCTTGGCGGCGAACACCGGCTTCAGCTTGGTCAGCGCCGCAATGTTGGAGTCGGCCCGCGCGCCTTCGTCGCGGTTGACGCTGCGCTTCTTCAGTTCGATTTCGCCGGAGGCAAGGTTTGGCACGCGCTCGACGATCTCGACCGCGGTCGTCTCGTCGTTGAACTCGCCTGCCTGCTGTCCGGCGATGGCCCGATGGTGCGATTCCAGCGCGAACTGGTCCTGCGCTTCGCGCGTCACCTTCCACTGGCTGGCCACCTTCTCGGCGGTGAGGCCCATGCCGTAGGCCATTCCGACGTTCTCGTCGGCGAACACGTTCATGTTGATCGAGGGATGGAAGCCGCCCATCGGTACCATGGACATCGATTCGGCGCCGCCGGCGATCATCACGTCGGCCTGGCCGACGCGGATGCGGTCGGCGGCCATCGCCACGGCGGTTATCCCTGATGCGCAGAAGCGATTGACGGTGACGCCGCCGACGGTGTTGGGCAGGCCGGCCAGCAGCACGGCGTTGCGCGCCATGTTGAGGCCGGATTCGCCCTCGGGGAAGGAGCAGCCGATGATGGCGTCCTCGATCAGTTTCGGATCGAGACCCGGCACCTGGGTCATGGCGGAGCGGATCGCGGCGACCAGCAGGTCGTCGGGGCGGACGTTACGGAACATGCCGCGCGGCGCCTTGCCGATCGGGGTGCGGGTGGCGGCAACGATGTAGGCGTCTTGAAGTTGTTTGCTCATTTCGATTCTCCTCAGTTGCGAACCGGCTTGCCGGTCTGCATCATGCCCATGATTCGCTCCTGGGTCTTGGGATGGTTCAGCAGTTCCATGAAGGCCTTGCGCTCCAGGTCGAGCAGCCACTGCTCGCTGACCAGGCTGCCCTGATCGACGTCGCCGCCGGACACGATGCTGGCGATCATCTGCCCCAGCTTGAAGTCGTGGGCCGAGATGAAGCCGCCGTCGCGCATGTTGACCAGTTGCATCATGATGGTGCCAATGGCATAACGCCCGGCGACGGGGACCAGCTTCTGCAAGGGCGGACGGTAGCCGGCGTCGAACATCGCGCGTGCTTCCACCTTCGCCACGTGCAGCAACTCGTAGGGGTTGAAGACGATGACGTCGTCGGCCTTCAGGTAGCCCATCTGCCGTGCCTCCAGCGCCGACTTCGAGACTGCGGCCATGGCGGCATTGGTGAAATAGACCTTGAGGAACTGCAACAGGTCGTTGCCCTTGGCGTCCGCCGCCGCGCGCAGCGCCGCTTCCTTGAGGCCGCCGCCGGCCGGGATCAGGCCGACGCCGACTTCGACCAGGCCGATATAGGACTCGATCGAAGCGACACGCTTGGCAGCATGCAGCGCCAGCTCGCAACCGCCGCCCAGCGCCAGGCCGGCCACGGCCGCGACCACCGGCACGTTGGCGTACTTCATGCGCTGGAAGCAGGCTTGCAGCTTGGCGACTTCCGGCTCGATGGCCTTGACG
>JAIOPW010000140.1 GCA_021413665.1 Rhodocyclales bacterium
CGAGAGCGCGGTGATCTGCGTCACCCGGTCGCGGTGCGGAATCGCGGCCAGCACGGGCTCACAGTCACCCGAGCCGAACCATTCGACCTGGCCGCGACGGGTCATGGCGGCGAGGCGGGCCATGTCGTCGGGAAAGCGCTCGAACAGCACATCCAGCAACCAGCCGGAAAAGTGCACGCTGAAGCGGAACGCCGGATAGCGTTCCATGACGCGCAGGAACATGCCGTAGCTGCGAACATGGGCATCATCGATGACAGCGGGGAAATTACCGACGGGCTGGTGGGCGTGAACCCCGAACAGGAGGCTGATGGGCATGGTTGGAATCAGGATTGTGAAACGGTGACGCGACGCATCGAACCGCCGCTGGCGGTTTCCGATCCGGCGCAAATGGGGGTGTCGAGCTGAGCCGGCGGGGTCAGTTGCAGCAGACTGTAGAGACGTGCCAGGTTGCGTCGGTACAGGCTGTCGAAGCTGGCCACGGCGGCCGAGGGGTTGTAGTCGCCGAACCACCAGAACCAGTCCGAGCTTTCGCAGATGGCCAGTTGCGTTTCGACCGCGGCGATCTGCGCCGCATCGAGGCGGCCACTGGCGAGCACCCGGTAGCAGCTCTGCTTGGCCTCGCACAACAGATCCCAGCCGCGGTTTTTCGCCTCGTCCCCGATCCAGGTCGACATCGTTCCATAGACCCAGCTACCGGCAGTCAGCTTCCGCAACGGGGTGGCGACCGGGGGTGTCGGCTGTGCCAGCAGTTCGGCGTAGGTCGTGGTGCGGATGCGTGGGTGCTCGGCGAGCAGGCCATAAAGGTCGTCGAAGAAAAAATAGCCGTTGTAGGGATAGTGCTCCCAGGCGTTTTCGCCATCGAGAATGATGCTGACCACGGGTGTTTCGTTTTCCCCCGCGGCATCGAGGATCGCTTCCAGTTGCAGCATCAGGTGCTGTGCGGCGTCGCGACCGTGCCACTTCGCATAATCGAAGCCGATCAGGTCGGAAAGGCGCTCATCGCGGAAGAACAGTGTCAGCCCCGGCGCCCTTTCCAGCCGCCAGGGATGGTAGGCGGCGCGCGGGTCGGCAATGCCGCTGGCGACAAGGCTGTTCTTGAGGACGCCTTCGCCGCTGGCGATCCAGCGGCTGCCGGCCTCGGCCAGATGCCGGACGAAATCCTCGGAGACGGCGCCTTCGGCCGGCCACATGCCCACCGGCGGCGCGCCGAAACGTCGTGCGTGGCTCAGTCGCGCGGCTTCGATGTGGGCGATGACGCGGCTGCGCCCGCCAGGATAGGCGGCGGTGAAGGGCAGCGGCGCGTCGGGCAGGGTTTCGCGCGCGCAGCGGAAATCGAGCAGTAGCGGTGAAAGCGGATGGGTTTGTGGTGTCGATGAGAGTTCGACCTGGCCGCGCGCGGCCAGCGCGCGCCAGCGCGGAATCAGCCCCGTAATCAACTCGCCGATGCTTGCCAGCAACTGCTTGCGGTCGTTTGCGTCATAGCCTTCACCCCGGCTCATCAGTGCTGCCAGCAGTGGATTGCGGCGGCGCTCGGTCTCGCCGGTCCAGGCTAGGTGATACCAGGTCACGAGGTCGGAAAAATAGGCGCCGGAAAGGTAGCTGCTGGCCGTCTTGCCTTCCTGGGTGAGCACCTCGTAGAGGTCGTGCAGGCGCTGGTAATGGGGAAATGGCGCCAGCATGGTGACGTGATTGCTGCGGAAGCAGGTGGCCAGCAGCAGTTGCCGTTCGGCTTCGCCGATGTGCGCGAGGTCGGGTGTGGCCAGCATGCGCAGCAGGGGATCGCGGAACCTGCCCGTGGTGAATTGCTGCGCGTAATCCTCGATCTGGTCGAGCAGCACGGGAACGAAATTAACCACGCAGCGAATCTGCGGATGGCGTTCGAGGTGCGCCGCCATGTCGACGTAGTCCTTCATGGCGTGCAGGTACACCCAGGGCAGGACAAACTCGCCGGTCGCCGTGTCTCCAGCGCCGACTATTGCGCCGTGGTCGCGATAGTCCGGCTGGTGCATGTGCCAGAGGAAAACAAGATCCAGCTTCTTCATTTGTTGATCCGGCCCCGGCTAGCGGATGTGATGCGCCTGTTGGCCGAGCATTTCCGGCGTTACCAGGGTGACCCCGCCTTCGCTGACGTGGAAGCGCTTGCGATCCACTTCGACATCGTAGCCGATCAGCATTCCTTCCGGAACACGGCAGTGCTTGTCCATCACCACCCGGCGCAGCTTGGCGCC
>JAIOPW010000141.1 GCA_021413665.1 Rhodocyclales bacterium
GCGCGCGGCGCGCGACATCGTCGGTGACAACGGCCTGGCCATCGCCAGCGACATCAGCGAGGGCCAACTCGCCTGCTGCCCCGACCTGGTGCGGGTGGCCGCCGACGGCGAGGCTCTGCCCTTTGGTGACGGCGCTTTCGACCGTGTTTTGTGCGGGCTCGGGCTCATGTTCTTTCCCGACGAGCAGGCCGCCTTGCGCGAAGTCCGCCGCGTGTTGCGCCCCGACGGACTGCTGGCACTTTCCGTGTGGGGATGCGCCGAAGAAGTCCCCCTGGTCGAGACCGCGCTTGCCTGCATGCGCCGCATGCTGCCACCGCCCAAGGCGGCGCGGCCGTCGATTTTTCGCTTCGGCGATCCGGACGGGTTGAGTCGCCGTCTCGCCAGCGCCGACTTTCAGGCTGTCGAGATCAAACCCGTTCGCCTTGCCAGCCACTTCGACGATGCCGCTGCCTACTGGCAAGGCTTTCTCGACCTCGCCGGCGGCGCGGCGGAAAGCCTGTCGCGGCTGTCCCCTGACAAACAGCGCGATCTTGCCGCCGCCGTCGCCGACGAGCTGGCGCCCCATGCCGTGGAAGGCGGCTACCGGCTGACCAGCGCCGTTCTGGTCGCCACCGCCAGGCCGGTATAATCCGCCCCCTCGCTTCCCGCTCAGGCCCCCTTCGGGCTGCTTCCCTCCATGAATGTCCTGTTTGAAGAGGACGGCGCCTTCCGTGCCGGCAGCGTGCTTGCCGACAGCGTGACCTCGCTGCAGATCGAGCTTGCCTCGGGCAAGCGTTCCAAGGTGAAAGCCGCCAATGTGCTGCTGCGCTTTACCGCGCCATCGCCCGGCGAGTTGCTGGAGCGTGCGGAAGCCGAAGCGGAAGGCATCGACATCGATTTTCTGTGGGAAGTCTGCGGCGAGCCCGAGTTCGGCTTCGAGGAACTCGCCGCCGAATACCACGGCGCCAAACCCGACCCGGTGCAATCGGCCGCCGTCCTGCTGCGCCTCCACTCGGCGCCGATCTACTTTCACCGCAAGGGCCGCGGCCGCTTCCGCAAGGCGCCGCCGGAAATCCTCCAGGCCGCGCTGGCCGGCCTCGAAAAGAAGCGCCAGCAGGCCGCCGCCATCGAGCGCATGGTCGGGGAACTCAAGGCCGGTAACCTGCCCGCAGAGTTCACCCCCATCCTGCCGCAACTGATCTACAAGCCCGACCGGAATCGCGGCGAGACCAAGGCGCTGGAAGCCGCCTGCGGCGAGACCGGAAAATCGGCGGCTCGCCTGCTCTTCGATTGCGGCGCACTGCCCTCAACCCACGACTACCACCTCGGCCGCTTTCTGTTCGAGTTCTTCCCGGATGGCAAGGGCGGCACCGGCTTCCCGGACTTTGCCGCGCCGGTCGAACCCCTTGATCTGCCTTTGGCCGAAGCCGCGGCGTTCAGTGTCGATGACGCACATACGACGGAAATCGACGATGCCTTCTCGGTCACGTCCAAGCCCGGCGGCGGCTGGCAAATCGGCATCCATATCGCTGCGCCGGGCCTTGGCTTCGGCCCCGATTCCGACCTGGGTCGCATCACCCGGGAACGCCTGTCCACGGTCTATATGCCCGGACGCAAGATCACCATGCTGCCGGAAGACGTGGTCGAGCATTTCACCCTTGCCGCCGGACACACCGTCCCCGCCATCTCGCTCTATCTCGATGTCGCTCCGGACCTGCGCCTGCTCGGCCACGAAACACGCATGGAACGTGTGCCCATAGTCGCCAACCTGCGCCACCACGACATCGAGCCGGTGTTCAACGCCATGACCCTGGCCGAGGGTCTGGGCGATTTCCCCTATCGCGACGAACTCAAGCTGCTCTGGGAATTTGCCCAGGTACTCGAAGCCGGGCGCGGCAAACCCTCCGACAACGGCACGCGCAAGGATTACAACTTCATCGTGGACTGGACTGCCGACAGCGGCATCGCGGCGGAACCGGGCAAGGGCTTCGTCGCCATCGGCGAGCGCGAGCGCGGCAGTCCGCTCGACACGCTGGTGGCGGAACTCATGATCGTTGCCAACGCCACCTGGGGCGCGATGCTGCGCGACGCCTGCATCCCCGCGCTGTACCGCGTGCAGACGGCGGGCAAGGTTCGCATGAGCACGGTCGCGGCGGCGCACGAAGGCCTCGGCGTCGAATGCTATGCATGGTCGTCCTCGCCGCTGCGGCGCTATTGCGACCTGATCAACCAGTGGCAGATGATCGCGCTGCTGCGGAATGAGCCGCCACCCTTCCCGCCGAAGTCGGCGGACCTGCTCGCCGCGATGCGCGACTTCGAGCTGACTTACGCCGCCTATGCCGAATTCCAGCGCGGCATGGAGCGCTACTGGTGCCTGCGCTGGCTGCTTCAGGAACACGCCGGCGGTGCCTTCGGGCATGTCCTGCGCGAAGCCCTGGTGCGACTGGAAACCATCCCGCTGGTGTTGCGCGTACCGTCGCTGCCGGAGCTGCCACGCGGGACGCGTGTGCGGCTTGACATCGACGGCATCGACCTGCTGGAAGCCGAGTTGCGCCCGCGCTACCTTGAGCTGGCGCCTGAATTGGCATCCAATAAGGGCTCTGATGGCGCCTTCGCCGACGACGAGGGCGAGGACCCCGCAGAGTAAAATCGGCGAGCTTATGCCCAAGCCGCCCAGCCCGTCGCGCTTCCCCTGGCCTGCGCTGCCGCCCATGCCGCTGCCGGCCTTCCTCGCCGCAATGGATGCGCCGCGCCGCAACCTTACGCTGGCGCTGGGTGCGTCGCTGCTGCTGCACGCGACACTGCTCGCCGTTCGCTTCACGCCGCCGGACTTCATCGACAAGGCGCGCGAACGGGCGATGGACGTCATCCTGGTCAACAGCAAGAGCAAGAGCCGGCCCGACAAGGCGCAGGCCAAGGCCCAGACCAATCTCGACGGTGGCGGCAACACCGAGGAAGATCGCCGCGCCAAGACCCCCCTGCCGCCCTCGCCCAACACACGGGAAGGCGCCGACCTGCTCGAAGCTCAGAGGCGCGTCGCCGAACTCGAAGCGCAGCAGCAACAGATGATGACCCGCATGACGGGCGAGAAGGCCGTCAGCCCGGACAAGACCCAGAACAACCCGACTCCGGCGCCGGCGGCAACCCGCTCGGGTGTCGATCTTGCCAGCAGCGCGCTGGCCATCGCCCGCATCGAGGGCCAGATCTCGCGCCAGATGGATGAATACAACCAGCGGCCGCGCAAGAAGTTCATCGGCGCCCGGGTCGAGGAATATCGTTTCGCGCAGTACGTCGAGGACTGGCGGCAGAAGATCGAACGCATCGGCAACCTCAACTATCCGGATGCCGCGAAAGGTCGCCTGTATGGCAGTCTGGTGATCACCGTGATCATCAAGGCCAATGGCGACCTGGATCGCGTCGAGGTAAACCGGTCCTCGGGCCAGCGCCTGCTGGATGATGCCGCGCGCCGCATCGTGCAAATGGCCGCCCCTTACGCTGCGTTCCCGGACGCGATCCGGCGCGATACCGACGTGCTCGAAATCACCCGCACCTGGACATTTACCAATGCGGATCGGCTGCGCTCGGATTGAGTACCGGCCATGACTGACCGTTACGCCGTTTTTAGCTCCGGCCGCTGCGCTTAACATTCGCCATGCTCATGTTAGCCTGCACTGAAAACGACTCACTCTCGTGGCCGACTCCTCGCGGCCAGGCCTTCGCTGTGCACTTGCCCCATGACTGACCGTTACGCCGTTTTTGGCAACCCGATCGGGCACAGCAAGTCGCCTCGCATCCACGCCCTGTTCGCTGCGCAGACCGGGCAGGACATCAGCTATCAGGCGATTCTTGCAGACAAGCACGGCTTCGCCGCGGCGGTCGACACCTTCATCGCCGCAAGTACCGGCCTGGCCAGGGGCGCCAATGTCACCGTGCCATTCAAAGAAGAGGCATTTCGCCTCGCCGTACAGCGCACGTCCCGCGCCGAAGCGGCCGGGGCGGTGAATACCCTGAGCTTCGAGGCGGGCCGGATTATCGGCGACAACACCGATGGCGCCGGGCTGGTCCGCGACCTGAAGCACAACCTCGGCTGCGACCCTGCGGGGCGCCGCATCCTGCTGCTGGGCGCGGGAGGCGCGGCGCGCGGCGTGATCCTGCCGCTGCTGCTGGAAGGCCCCGCCAAACTGATGATCGCCAATCGCACCGAAGAAACGGCGGCCCGCCTGGCCCTGGAATTCGCCCGGCTGCCGGGCTGCGCGGTCGGCGTCAAACCGGAAGGTGCGGGCTTCCCGCAACTGGCCGGATGCGCCTTTGACCTGGTCATCAACGCCACCTCGGCGGGACTCTCCGGTGCGGCGCTGCCGCTTCCTGCGGGAACTTATGCCCCTCGCTGCGTCGCCTACGAGATGCTGTATGGCCGAGAAACCGCCTTCATGACGCACGCACGCGCAGCCGGCGCCCGCGTTGCCGACGGCATGGGCATGCTGGTCGAGCAGGCGGCCGAGGCCTTCTTCGTCTGGCGCGGCATTCGCCCGCATACGGCGCCGGTGCTGGCTGCGCTGAAAGAAAAATGAGGCCCGCGCCGCGCTGGCTGAAGCTCGGGCTCTCGGCGGTTCTTGGACTGCTGCTGCTTTGGCAGGGCTGGTACCTCGGCTGGGTACTGTGGTGGAAATGGGCCAATCCGGGCACGACCAGTTTCCAGAGCCAGCGCCTGGACGAAGCGCGGCTGAAGAACCCCAAGGCCGAACTCAAGCGCCAATGGGTCACTTACGAGAAAATTTCAGTGCATCTGAAACGCGCCGTAGTCGCGGCCGAGGACGACAAGTTCGTCGATCATGAGGGCTTCGACTGGGAAGGCATCCAGAAGGCCATCGAGAAGAACCAGAAGAAGGGCAAGGTGGTGGCCGGCGGCTCGACCATTTCCCAGCAACTGGCCAAGAACCTGCTGCTGTCGCCGACCAAGTCGGTGTTGCGCAAGGCGGAAGAGGCCATCATCACGGTATGGATCGAGCTGCTCTGGGACAAGCGACGCATCCTCGAGGTGTATCTGAACGTCGTCGAAGGCCGCACCCAACTGATTCTGGGTCGCATGGGCGGCGCGGAAGTGCCTTAGGCGAATACAATACGGCGAACATGTCCGAGTACCTCAACCCACCTGTCGAAGACGATGCCGAGGCGCACCAGCGCGCCGAGGAGCAGGAGACCTTGCGCGAAGTCGAGGACCTGGTGCGTCGCCAGGACTGGACTGCGCTGCGCGCCCGACTCGAGCCGCTGGCCCCCGAGTCCGTGGCGCGCATCCTCGATGCCCTGCCGCCGGACGAGAGCGTCCAGGTTTGGGAACTGCTCGACAAGGAACAAGGCGATGACGTGCTCGACGAGATGTCCGAGGCCTTGCAGGAATCGCTCGACGAGGAACCCGATGAAGCGGCCACCGCCGCCGCCGGCGACCTGCAGGGCGCGCTGCAGGCCGGCGATGTGACGCGCAAGCCCGTCATGATCAATGCCTTCGAGCTGCAGAACGGCCGCCTGCGCCAGATCCAGGTCGACTGCAAGGAGGATCTGGCCGCCACCGCGCCGATCTGGGTGGACCTGCTGGCGCCCTCGAAGGAAGAGCGCCGCTGGGTCGAGGACATCTTCGGCCTCGAACTGCCCGATGCCGACGACCTGAAGGATCTTGAGGAATCGGCGCGCTTCTACATCGAGGACAGCGGCGACGTCCATATGCATTCGGACTTCCTGCTGGACAAGGAGGATGAATCGCGCAACGTGCCGGTGGCCTTCGTCCTGCACAACAACATCCTGTTCTCGATGCGCGACGAGGAACTGCCGGTGTTTCGCCTGCAACGACTGCGCGCGCGCATCCAGCCGGGCTACGTCACCGATGGCAAGGACGTGCTGCTCGACCTCTACGACGCCGACGTCGAGTACTCAGCCGATGCGCTGGAGGACATCTACGCCGAGCTGGAAAAAGTCAGCCGCACGGTATTGACGCCGCAAGTCACCGATGACGAGGCAGCCGAGATCCTCTCCGACATCGCCAAGGAAGAGGACTTGAACGGCCGCATCCGCCGCAACGTGCTCGATACGCGGCGCGCGCTGTCCTTCCTGATGCGCAGCCGGCTGATGTCCACCGCCCAGCACGACGATGCGCGCCAGATCCTGCG
>JAIOPW010000142.1 GCA_021413665.1 Rhodocyclales bacterium
CCTCCAAAGTTGGTAAATATGCTGTCTTTGGCTGGCTTGCCGCCATTTCGTGAATGGCCGGCTGGCTGGCTACATGAAGAAAGTGGCGACTGCGGACGCGGTCGCCGGAAATGCGGAAATCAGGAGTCGGACGAGGCTCCCATCTGCGATTGCAGGTAGTTCTGGACGCCGACTTTCTCGATCAGTTCGAGCTGGGTTTCGAGGTAGTCGATATGTTCCTCGGTGTCTTCCAGGATGTCTTCCAGAACCTCGCGCGAGACGTAATCATTGACGCTTTCGCAATAGGTGATCGCGGCCTTGGTGTCGGCGTGCGCGCCACGTTCCAGGGTGAGGTCGCCGGCCAGGCATTCGGGCACGTTTTCGCCGATGATCAGCTTGTTCAGCGCCTGCAGGTTGGGCAGGCCTTCGAGGAACAGCACGCGCTCGATCAACTTGTCGGCATGGTGCATTTCCTCGATGGATTCCTCGTACTCGTGCTTGCCCAGTGCGCCAAAGCCCCAGTTCTTGTACATGCGGGCATGCAGAAAGTACTGGTTGATCGCCGTCAGTTCATTGACCAGGCATTTGTTGAGCAGCTGGATGACTTTCTTGTCGCCTTTCATGGGGAGCCTCTTTTCGTTCAGGCCGCCGCCAGTTGCCCGGCGGAGACGGGTCGATGGGGCGTGTGAGCGTGCAAGGAGTTCTTCAGCACGTCGCGCGCGCAACCCGTGCAACGGCCACAACAGGCGCCGACGCCGAGCTGCTCGCGCAATTGTCGCAGACTGCAGCAGCCATCGGCGACGGCGCTGCCAATGTCACGTTCGGTTACCGCATTACAGATGCAGACGTACATGGGGGCTCCTCGGACTATTTGGTGAGTATCAGCTTGCCTTGCCGGGTGCGGCGCAGGCGGTAGGTTTCGCTGCCATGCGTGATCCGGACCTCGTCGCCGGCGCCAAACAGCGCGGCGCTGTCGAGCGGCCGTGGTTCGATCACGGGGTGTCGCGGCGTCGCGGGTTTCGAAGCGGGCGGCAGGGTTGCAGGTTTCATCGCGGGTTCCAGGGCAATACAAAACGTAATGCGAACGATTCTCATTGATCTAGACCGCTTTGTCAACAGGGCATTCGAGTTTTTGGGCCGGTCGGTGCCGCGGTGTCTCTTTTCGGTCGTCAGGAAGGCGAAACCTTCGCGCCGTATAATTGCGCTTTTAGCCAAAAGGAGTCAGCCGTGGGCCTCGATCGCGTTCCCTCCGGCAAGGATTTGCCGAATGATTTCAACGTGGTGATCGAGATCTCGATGCACTCCGAGCCGATCAAGTACGAGGTGGACAAGGAGTCGGGCGCCATCTTCGTCGATCGCTTCATGTCTACGGCAATGCACTATCCCTGTAACTACGGCTACATTCCCCACACCATCGCCGGTGACGGCGATCCAGTGGACGTGCTGGTATTGACCCAGTTCGCCCTGCCGCCCGGCGTGGTGGTTCGCTGCCGCCCGATCGGCATGCTGAAGATGACGGACGAGGCCGGCGAAGACGCCAAGCTGCTTGCCGTCCCCGTCGACAAACTGACGCCGATGTACCGCGACGTCGATAGCCCGCGCGACCTGCCGCAGATCGTGCTCGACCAGATATCGCACTTCTTCCAGCACTACAAGGACCTGGAACCGGGAAAGTTCGTCAAGGTGCAGGGCTGGCTGGGCATCGAGGACGCGAAGAAGGAAATCATGGAGGGCGTTGCTGCTTACGAGGGCGCCAAGGAAAAGCCGGCGTTCTGAGCCGGTTCGGGCCCGGCGGGCTTTGCACCGCATCCGTTATAGTTCGGCCATGAAACGTCTACGCGTCGCCGTCGCCCAGTTCAATGCCCACGTCGGCGACCTCGCCGGCAACGCGGCGCGCATCGTCGAATTGGCGGCGCGCGCGCGCGACGGCGGGGCGGACGTGCTGCTGACGCCGGAACTGGCCCTGAGCGGCTACCCGCCGGAAGACTTGTTGATGAGGCCGGATTTCTATCGCGCCTGCGCGGCGGAAATCGATGTTCTGGCGCGCGCCGTCGCGCTACCCGTCGTGGTCGGCTATCCTGAAGACGCCCATGGCCAGCGCTACAACGCGGCTTCACTGCTCGCCAACGGCACGATCGTGGCGACCTATCGCAAGCATCGCCTGCCCAACTATGAAGTGTTCGACGAAGAGCGCTACTTTGCGCCAGGCCACGAACCCTGCGTGATCGACCTCAACGGCGTGCGCTGCGGGCTGGCGATCTGCGCCGATGTATGGGAATCGGGCGCCGCCGAATCCGCCGCGCTGGCCGGGGCGGAGCTGATGCTGACGCTGAATGCCTCGCCCTTCCACATGAACAAGCAGGAGCGGCGCTACGAAGTCCTGCGCGAACGCGTTGCGGCGACCGGCAAGCCGGTGATCTATGCGAACCTGGTGGGCGGGCAGGACGAACTGGTGTTCGATGGCGCGTCGTTTGCGATGGATGGCAAGGGCCGTTTGACACATCAATTGCCGGCCTTTGTCGAGGCGCTGGAATTCATCGACTATGCCGATGGTGGCTTGTTGCCCGGCCGGATTGTCGAGCCGCCGTCGCGCGAGGCGGAGGTCTATGCCGCGTTGAAGCTCGGTGTTGCCGATTACCTCGGCAAGAACGGTTTTCCCGGCGCGATCATCGGCCTGTCGGGCGGCATCGATTCGGCATTGACGCTGGCGATCGCGGTCGATGCCTTGGGCGCGGGCCAGGTGCGCGCGGTGATGATGCCGTCGCCGTGGACCGCGCAGATTAGCCTCGACGACTCCCGCGAAATGGTCAAGCGGCTCGGCGTGCAATACGACGAGATTCCCATCGCCGCCGCGATGGACCAGTTCGCCGCATTGCTGGCGCCGACTTTTGCCGGCCTGGGCCCAAAGCCGGCCTG
>JAIOPW010000143.1 GCA_021413665.1 Rhodocyclales bacterium
CCTTTGCTGAAACCAGTTCAAGAGCGCCTCTTCAGGCATGGGACGGGCATGAATATACCCTTGTATGGCATCGACGCCGGCATCGCGCAGGGCCTCGATCTGATCCTGTTCCTCGACGCCTTCGGCCACCACGGTCATGCCAAGTTCGCGGCCGAGTTGCGCCATGGCCTTGACCACGGCGAAGGCGCGGCGGTCATGGGGCAGCACGATGACGAAGGCGCGGTCGAGCTTGAGCTTGGTGGCCGCGATGTCCTTCAGGTTGGCCAGGCAGGAATAGCCGGTGCCGAAATCGTCGATGGCGAGCCCGACGCCGGCCTTGCGCGCCGTGTGCAGGTTGGCTTGCACGGTTTCCGAGATATCCATGAACAGCGACTCGGTCAGTTCCAGTTCGATCAGATCCGGGCTGACATTGGCGCAGAGCAGGGAGGCATGCAGCGCCTGGGCGAACTTGGGCGAGGCCAGTTGCGCGCGCGAGACGTTGATGGCGACCTTGGTGCGGTGTCCGGCGTCGTCCAGATGGCGCGCGTAGCGCGCGCCGGCGAGCAGGCTCCATTCGCCGAGGCGGATGATGAGGCCGGTCTTTTCGGCGACGGGGATGAACTTGACCGGCGGGATCGGTTCCCCGTCCACCGTGCAGCGCATCAGCGCCTCGACCGCCTCGACACGGCCGTTGAAGCCGACGATGGGCTGGTAGTGCAGGCTCAGGCCGCCGTTTTCGAGCGCGAGGTGCAGCTTGTTTTCTATGGTCAGTTCTTCGCGCGCGAGCAGGATGCCGAGCCGGCCGGGCATCGGCTCCTCGCCCGAAGCCACCGCGCGTGCGCCGCCCTGGCGCTTGGCGGTACCCATGGCGCGGTCGGCGCGTTCGAGAAAGACAAGCGGATCTTCGTCCGCGCCGAGGATGGCGATGCCAATGCTGGCCGAGGGGTGCAGGAATAGTTCGCCGAAGCGCAAGGGCGCCTCGATGGCCTGCAACAGGTCCTGCGCCAGTCGCCGGGCGTGGTCCGCATCGCAATGGGGTATCAGGCAGACGAATTCGTCGCCGCCCATGCGGCACCATTCGCCGCGCCCGGCGGATTTTTCGCGCAGGCGTCCGGCGATCTGGGCGATCACCAGGTCGCCGCCGATGTGGCCGAAGGATTCATTGACCTGCTTCAGGCGGGAGAGGTCGATCCACAGCGCCGCCAGGGACTGGCCGCTGGCGGTGGCGCTGAACGCAAGCCTGCCCGCCAGTTCGAGGCAACTGCCGCGGTCAAGAAAGCCGGTACTCGGATCTGTGCCCTGAGGCTGCATACGGGGTATCGGTATACATTACCGGCGAGAGCTTAGTCGATCCCGGTTCGCCCTTAGGCGGTCAGTTGCCGCGGATAGTCGGCTCTGTTTGTGCCATTGACGTTGGTCATGGGCCGGCCGGGTCGGGCCGGAGGTATTTTCGGGGCCGGCCTTTACTCATGCCCGCTTCTGTTGTACTGTATGCAAATACAGTCAAAGGAGCGTGCCCATGGCCGACGATCTGACTCCCCGCCAGCGGGAGATTCTCGATTTCATCCGCAACAGCCTGGAAGTCTTCAGCGTGCCGCCGACGCGCGCCGAGATCGCCGGCGCCTTCGGCTTCGCTTCGGCCAATGCGGCGGAAGACCATCTCAAGGCACTGGCGAAGAAGGGTGCGATCACCCTGGAGCACGGTTCCGCGCGCGGCATCCGGTTGGTCGAACAACTCGGCCTGCCGCTGATCGGCA
>JAIOPW010000144.1 GCA_021413665.1 Rhodocyclales bacterium
GCTTGTAGTCGGCGTTGTCGAGGCAGTACTTGACCATCGACTTGGCGGCCAGGCGGCCTTCGGTGTGCGAACCGGACGAGAACTTGTGGCCGGAGGCGCCCACGCCGTCGCCGGCGGTGAACAGACCCTTGACCGTGGTCATCGAACGATAGCCCCAGTTCCAGCCCTTGGGCAGGTGCGCCGGAATGCCGTCGTACTCTTCCGTGGTCGGTGCGCCGACGTCCGTCGGGCCGGACACCCAGATGCCGCAGCAGCCGGAGTGCGAGCCAAGCAGGTAGGGCTCGGTCGGCATCAGCTCGGAGTTCTTCTCGCGCGGGTCGATGTTCTCGCCGACCCAGATGCCGCACTGGCCGATACACATGTCGAGGAAGTCTTCCCAGGCCTCGGCTTCGAGGTGCTTCACTTCCTTCGGCGTCAGGGTCTCGGCCAGCTTGGCCAGGGCGGTGACGGTGTCCATGTAGATCGGACCGCGACCTTCCTTCATTTCCTTCAGCATCAGGTGGTTGCGCAGGCAGGAGGCGGGAACGGCAGCCTGACCATAAGGCGGGTAGTCGTTCAGCATTTCCTTGTTCTTGACCATGTAGTCTTCGCCATAGGCGTTGGTGGCCTTGGCCTTGAACAGCAGGAACCAGGCACCGACCGGGCCGTAACCGTCCTTGAAGCGGGCCGGCACGAAGCGGTTTTCCATCATGGTCATCTCGGCGCCGGCTTCGGCGGCCATGGCGTAGGTGCTACCTGCGTTCCACACCGGGTACCAGGCGCGGCCCGAGCCCTCGCCCACGGAACGCGGACGGAACAGGTTGACGCAACCGCCGGCGGCCAGCATTACTGCCTTGGCCTTGTAGATGTAGATCTTGTTTTCGCGCACCGAGAAACCGGCGGCGCCCGCGATACGGGTCGGATCGTTCTTGTCGTTGATCAGATGCACGATGAACACGCGCTCCTCGATGCGGTCGAGGCCAAGCGCCTTCTTTGCAGCTTCGGCGACGATCCACTTGTACGATTCGCCGTTGATCATGATCTGCCACTTGCCCGAACGCACCGGCTGGCCGCCATCCTTCAGGGCCGGCAGGCCTTCCTTCTGCGCCTCGGCGCCGTCGTGACGAACGCCTTCGGCGTCGGTCTTCCAGATCGGCAGGCCCCACTCCTCGAACAGATGCACGGAGTCATCGACGTTGCGGCCCACATCGTAGGCGAGGTCGTCACGGGTGATGCCCATCAGGTCGTTGGAGACCATGCGCGCGTAGTCGGCCGGATCCTGCTTGTCGCCGATGTAGGTGTTGATCGCGGACAGACCCTGCGCCACGGCGCCGGAGCGGTCCATGGCGGCCTTGTCGACCAGCTTGATCTTGAGTTCCTTGCCGGTCTCGGCCTTGAGGGCTTCGGCCCAGCGCATCATTTCATATGCCGTGCCGCAGCAGGCCATGCCGCCGCCGATCAGCAGAATGTCCAGTTCTTCGTGGACGACTTCCGGTGCT